>JAZQXI010000082.1:0-12201 GCA_045632805.1 Eubacteriales bacterium
GGGTTTATTATATCCATTTAACTATGGGGGCGGAGCATCATACCGATTCAGTATAACACATTTTTGGGAAAAAAGCAAGTCCTTTACACAAACTCCTTTCGCAAATCCCTGCAAAAAGTAAAAAAACAGAAGAAAGTAAAATATTGTGATTTTTTGTTTGTGCATATTGACCAAATTTTGAAAAATATTAAAAAAAGGTTGCAATCGACAAAAAAGTATGATATGATATATGTGTAAAAAAGGATACGTGGATACGTATCTCAATTTGTATAAGATGTGGAGGACATACCCATGGCAGAAATTTCTGTTCAGTTCAGTAACAAGATCAACGGTTACAACAAAATCGAAGTTAACGAATATGTAAAGCAGGCTGAATCCAAACTTCAGGAAAAGTCTATCGCTCTGGCAAACGCACAGCAGCAGGTAGAGGAGCTGGAAGCAAGACTTAGCAAGATCACCGGTGCAGATTCCACCGTTGAGGAAAAGGTTGAGCTTTACGATAAGCTGATGAAGAAGATGGACGGTGACTACACCAACCTTCTGACTCCCGCAATCGCAAAGGCAAAGGCAATCGAGGAGCAGGCTGAAAAGGAATATGCAATCCGCATCGATCAGGCTCGCTATGCTGCAGAGGGGATCTACACCGAAACCGCAGACCGCATTGCAGGCGTTGTTGATAACAACATGGATAGACTCTACAACCTGCTTGATGAGTTCATCTACTCCAAGACCTTGGCCGGTCGCATGGAAGCATTCGTTAAGAACTGCAAGGCAATTGCAGGTAAGATCGTTGCAGCTCCCGGTAAGGCTGTTAACAAGGTAAAGGAAACTGCACTTAAGGTTAAGGCTACCGTTATCGCTAAGACCCAGAAGACTGCTGACGCTGAATAATCGTTGAAAAGAGGATCGGATCCCGCATGAATATCGGTGAAAGAATCCGTGAGTTGCGCATTTCCAAGCTCATGACACAATCGGAGCTTGCAGGTGACCGTATCACACGGAATATGTTAAGCTGCATCGAAAACGGGTCCGCCAATCCATCGCTTTCCACGGTTCTTTACATAGCGGGACGTCTCAACGTTCCGGCGGGATTTTTGCTTGCCGAGGGTGGAGACGAGATTGTCTATCGAAAGATCAGTAATCTTTCCAATATTAAAAGAGCATATACAGCCGGAGATTTACGGGGGTGTCGTAGCCTCTGTATCTCCGGTTGCCCTGAACCGGATGATGAAATCAGTTTACTGCTTGCAAACTGCGATGCTGGCATTGCCAGAGAGGAGTTTTGGAGTGGTAGGCTGCGTTCTTCATGCCGTTTTTTTGATGAAGCATTAAGTTATGCCGAAAAAACGATCTATCCCACCGATGCGGTAGAGGCAACGGCGCGTTTATATTTCCGCTATATGGAGCGCGTCTCTCATACGCTGTACTCCGACATGCTGGATGAGGAAAAAACGGTTGTTCTAAAGACTGCCGAACCGCTCGCGGACTATTTGGACGCGTTGGATGCATTGGAGGCAGGGGATACGACACTTGCAACACGCTTTGTACAGTTCGCCGATCCCGTATCCTTTGAATGTGCTCATATTAAGGTTCGTTTGGCAATTTTACAAAAGGATTATCGTTTCGCGCATAAGCTTTTATTACAGCTTCTCAAAGGCGATTCGCCGCTTTCCAAGGTCGCACTTTATACCGTGCTTTGCGAATTGGAGCTTTGCTGTCGGGAAAACGAGGATTTTAAGGGCGCGTACAATTACGCAAACGAAAAGGTCGAGCTGTTAGAGCAGCTACTCAGAGAAATTTAAAAGATTGTCACAGAAACGGGATTGTGTCCCATGTTCGGTGGCAATCTTTTTTTGCTAAAATCAAAGATTTAATTTCAAAATACGAATTGATTTTGATTGTTTGATGTGATATAATGAAGAAAATCATTCCTTATATCAAGGAGGACGTATGAAATTTTTGGTTTTTGCCGATTGGCATCATCAGCCGGGGCTGTTTCCCGGAAGAAACCTTGAAGATTTGCATCTGATTCAGCGCCGTGCGGAAGAGGAAAACTGTGACTTTATCATCCATGCGGGTGATTTTTGCCACGGTCCCACAACGGTAGCACGCTACGTTGAGGAATATAACAACTTCCATATTCCGTCCTACCACTGCCTTGGAAATCACGATGCCGACCACTCGACGTATGAGGAAGCGATCAAGCTCTATCGCATGCCCAACGATTACTATTATTTTGATTGCAACGGCTACCGCATGATCGTTCTCAATCCCAACTATTTTTATGTCAATGACGAGTACGTCCACTATTCAATGGGCAACTACTTTGCAAACAATGCGCAAAGAGATTACATGCCGCCAAAGCAGTTGGAATGGCTTCGCGAGACCATCGCGTCTTCTCCGTATCCTTGCATCACCATCAGCCACGAAAGCTTTGCGCGCGATGCCGACGGTGTCAAGAATCGGATGGAGGTCAGAAAGATCTTTAACGAAGCCAACGCAAAAAAGAAAAACAGTGTGATCCTTGCGATGAACGGACATTATCACCGTGACAACATCCGTCTCTTGGATAATATCTGCTATTTTGATGTCAACACCGCGGCATTTGATTGGGTTGGAACGCCGCATGACCTTTATCCGAAGGAAGAGAGCGACCGCATCCACTTTATGCGCAACACGATCATTTTCAACGATCCGCTTTATGCAATCGTCACTTTGGAAGGGACTACGATCGATATCAAAGGGACTGAAACCACCTATTATCGTGGCGTTACTCGCGAGATGACAGAGAACCCGATCTGCGATCCGATGGGAATGCCGTTTGAGCCAATCATCCGCTCCGCAAGATTTACTTTGGAATAAGATTTTATAAAGAACCGCTCCGCAAAGGCAAATCGCCTTTGCGGAGCAGTTCTTATTCTGCAACAGGGTCAATATGTAGTTGAATCAGGGTTTTGTCAGCAAAAATATCTAACGAATAGTGATGATTATAAAATCCGCCAAATCCCATTTTCACAATTTGATTGTCTCCTGCAGACATCTGCAACGTTTTTTGATCGCCGCCACCGAGATTGTCTGCGCTTTGATAGGAATCCAAGCGAACTGTAATTTCACAATCTTCCAACGCGAACAGCTTTAGCGTCACGTTGCTTTCGGAATGGTATTCATTGACAATATTAAGATCCAAAACTTCAACTTGTACCTTTGTGGGCATTACAAAGTGATGTTCCAAGGTGAGTGTGTTGCCATTTTTGTAGTTACCATAATATACATTGTAGGGATAGTGAGATTTTAATTCCTTCAAATCGTCTTGAATTTCCCGGGTGATTTTTAAGACGATTCCGCTGCCAAGGTGTGTTTCTACGCGGCAGATCTGCGAAAGATCGGGAGTCAAACGGTAGAGAAGACCGTCCGACTCGATCCAAAGTGTACCGTCGGCAACGGGAAGATTTTTGGATGACTCATCAACCGTCTGATCGGAGATTTTTTCGATTGTTTCGTCGGTTTCAGACAATTCTTTTAAGGCTTTTGCCAAGCGTTCAGATGTTTCGCACGGCGCTATATTTTTTGTGAAGACGCCATGGCTGTATTGACGATTGGTGTATGTGGCGATCTTTATGGTCGAACGGTATTGCGACAGATCCACATCCGGGTCCGCGTACATCCGTTTCTCTTGACACCACGTGCAGCGGTCGCAGGCGGTATATTTGTCATAATTGTCCGTTCGTACCCAGTCGTGTGTGCATTCCATACGAAAGCAACCGGAAAAAGCGGGCAAGCAAAGTGCGATTACCAATAAGATCAACAGCTTTCTTTTCATAAAACGTACCTCCTGTTTTGTATTTTGGTGCAATTTCATTATACCATATCAAGGAAGCACTGTCAATAGGAATACCGCTGTTGGTACCAATAAGCCACAAAGAAATTGGTTGAAATCACCAAAATATGAGTTATCAAACTATTATAATTATATGAAAATCCAAATTTGAG
Source organism: Eubacteriales bacterium (assembly GCA_045632805.1). Lineage (GTDB taxonomy): Bacteria > Bacillota > Clostridia > Oscillospirales > CAG-272 > UMGS1865. The sequence continues at coordinate 3,991 of JAZQXI010000082.1, forward strand.
TTTCGGCAAAATGCTTTTTTGAAAAAGTATTGACAAATACAATGCGATGATGTATAATTGTATACAATCATAATGAAGAAAGGAATCAATCGTTATGTTAGAAATTTCTTCAAAGACTAATCTCCTGGAGCAAAGCACGTATAAATACGCTTTACAGGACGTTGAGGAGCCAAATCTGTACCGAGAAGTGTATCCTTACACGGACGTACCGCGCGTTGCCTTCAACCATCGCCGCGTGCCGATCGGAATGCCGCAGGATATCTGGATCACCGACACCTCTTTCCGAGATGGACAGCAATCGGTGGAGCCGTATTCGGTCAAGCAGATTGTCGATCTGTTTAAGCTACTCTCCAAGCTCAGCGGTCCTTACGGAATCATCCGTCAAACCGAGTTTTTCGTATATAGTCAAAAGGATCGAGAGGCGCTCCAAAAGTGTCAGGAACTGGGGCTGAAATTCCCGGAGATCACCACGTGGATCCGTGCCAGCCGCGAGGACTTTAAGCTCGTACGCGACCTTGGTATCCGCGAAACGGGTATTTTGGTATCTTGCAGCGACTATCACATCTTTAAAAAAATGAAAATGACTCGTAAGGAGTGCATGGAATATTACCTTAAAACCGTTGCGGATGCGTTTGAGGCGGGGGTTATGCCCAGATGCCATCTTGAGGACATCACCAGAGCGGATTTTTACGGCTTTGTCGTACCGTTTGTCAACGAATTGATGAAGATGTCGCGCGATGCGGGCATTCCCGTGCGTATTCGCGCATGCGACACGATGGGTTACGGCATTCCGTATCCCGAGGTGGCCATTCCGAGAAGCGTTCCCGGCATCATCTACGGTTTACAGCACTATTCCGAAGTACCCAGCGAGATGTTGGAGTGGCACGGTCATAACGATTTTTATAAATCCGTCACCAATGCGACCACCGCATGGCTCTATGGCGCCAGTGGCGTCAACTGTTCGCTTCTGGGTATCGGCGAGCGGACGGGTAATGTGCCGCTTGAGGCAATGGTCTTTGAGTACGCATCCTTGCGTGGATCCTTTGACGGCATGGATCCCACGGTTATTACCGAGATCGCAGACTACTTTACGCACGAAATTGGATACCAGATTCCTCCCATGACGCCGTTTGTGGGCAAAAGCTTTAATGTCACCCGCGCAGGTATTCACGCTGACGGACTTCTGAAGGACGAGGAGATCTACAACATTTTTGACACCAAAAAGATTCTCAACCGCAGCGCAACGGTCATGCTTGGAAAAGCTTCCGGACTTGCAGGTATCGCGTACTGGATTAACGAAAATTACCGTTTGAGTGCTGCGGAAGCAGTGGATAAGAAAGATCCGTTGGTGCTTTCGCTCAAGGAATGGATCGACGCCGAATACGAGGGCGGCAGACAAACCACGCTTTCGGTTCACGAGCTGGAAGAAAAGATCGAACAGCTTTCCAATAAGCGTTTTCAAAAGCTGTAAGGAGGATGGCTATGTTAGAACACAAGACAATATCGCTTGCCGAGCAGGTTTTTGAACGTTTGGAAAGCGAGATCTTAACAGGAAAATATCAACGAGGCGAGATTTTGACCGAGCTTCGCTTGGTTTCGGATCTCGGCGTCAGCCGTACACCCGTGCGTGAGGCTCTGCGTCGCTTGGAGCAGGAGCACATCATTGAGATCACCGCAAGAGGCATTTTGGTTTTGGGGGTTACCGAGCAGGATCTAACCGACATTTTTGCGATCCGCATGAAGATCGAAGGACTTGCTTCCTATAGTGCGGCACAGCGTATCACCGAAGAGGAGCTTGCGGAGCTGCGCGAGACCTTGGAACTTCAGGAGTTTTATGTCAGCAAGCGTGATCCCGAGCGTATTAAAGTGATGGACAGTAAATTCCATCAGCTCATTTATCGCTTCTGTGGCAGTACCGTTTTGTACGACACCCTGATGCCACTTCACAAAAAGGTACAAAAATACCGTCGTGCATCGGTTGAAAATCATGACCGCGCCCTGCAATCCGCACGTGAGCATCGCGCGATCTTCGTGGCGATTGAAAAGAGAGACGCGGATCTTGCGGCACAGTACACAACCGAGCATATCGTCAACGCCAATAACCACATTCTGAATAAATAAGAGGAAACTACCATGGGACTTACCATTGCACAAAAGATTATCAAAGCGCATCTGGTGTCGGGAGATATGACCCCCGGCAGTGAGATCGCCTTGCGCATCGACCAGACCTTAACGCAGGACGCTACGGGAACGATGGCGTATCTGGAGTTTGAATCGATGGGAATCGATCGCGTACGCACCGAGAGAAGCGTTGCGTATATCGACCACAACACGCTCCAATCCGGCTTTGAGAACGCGGATGACCACCAGTTTATCCAATCCATTGCCAAAAAGCACGGCATTTATTTTTCCCGTCCCGGTAACGGAATCTGCCATCAGGTGCATCTGGAGCGCTTTGGCATTCCGGGCAAGACCTTGATTGGTTCCGATAGCCATACTCCTACGGGTGGCGGTATCGGTATGCTTGCGTTTGGTGCAGGCGGACTTGACGTTGCGGTCGCAATGGGAGGCGGTGCGTACTACATCACGATGCCCAAGATGATCAAGGTCAATCTCACAGGCAAATTGCGTCCCTTTGTAACCGCAAAGGATGTCAGTCTTGAAATATTGCGTATTCTGTCGGTCAAGGGTGGTGTCGGTTACATCATTGAGTGGGGCGGTGAGGGAATCAAGACCTTGTCTGTTCCCGAGCGTGCTACCATTACCAATATGGGAACCGAGCTTGGCGCTACCACGTCTATCTTCCCGTCGGATGAGACCACTCGCGCGTTTCTTAAGGCAGAGGGCAGAGAAGAAGATTACGTTGTACTGGAGAGTGACGCGGATGCCGTTTACGACCGCATCATCGACATTGATCTTTCGAGCTTAAAGCCTCTGATCGCATGTCCTCATATGCCCGACAACGTGGTCAGTGTCGATAGCCTCAAGGGAACAAAGGTTAATCAGGTTTGTATCGGTTCTTGTACCAACTCCTCGCTCCTTGATATGCTCAAGGTTGCGGCACTCCTTAAGGGCAAGACCATCAAACCTGAGGTCAGCCTTTCCATTTCTCCCGGATCCAAGCAGGTGCTTGCCATGCTTGCGGATTGCGGTGCTTTGACCGATATCCTTTCCAGCGGTGCGCGGCTCTTGGAGTGCGCTTGCGGTCCTTGTATCGGCATGGGCTTTTCTCCAAACTCCGCAGGTGTCAGCCTTCGTACCTTTAACCGTAACTTTGAGGGAAGAAGCGGAACCGCGGACGCAAAGGTCTATCTGGTTTCTCCCGAAACCGCGGTTGCGGCAGCTTTGACAGGTGAAATTACCGATCCCATTTTGTTGGGAGAAATGCCCGAGATCAAAATGCCCGATGCGTTCCGCATCGACGATAGCGCTGTGATTTCTCCCGCAGACCCCGAGGAAGCGAAGTCCTTGGAAATTCTGCGCGGTCCCAATATCAAAAAATTCCCCGAGAGCTTCCCACAGGAGGATTCGATCAAGGCAGAACTCGTACTGAAGGTAGGCGACAATATCACCACCGACCACATCATGCCCGCAGGTGCGAAGATCCTGCCGTACCGCTCCAACATTCCGTTCCTGTCACAGTATTGCTTTGGCGTTTGCGATAAGACCTTCCCCGAAAGAGCCAAGGCGGCGGGGAAGAGCATTATCGTGGGTGGTTCCAACTACGGTCAAGGCTCTTCCCGTGAGCATGCCGCGCTGGTACCCCTGTATCTCGGCGTTCGCGTGGTGATCACTAAGAGCTTTGCGCGTATCCACGTAGCAAATCTCATCAATGCGGGAATTATGCCCCTGACCTTTGCAAATTCAGACGATTACGAAAAGGTCAAGGAGGGTGATATTCTTTCGATCAGCGGCGTACACGCAGGCATGGATAGCGGTAATATGACACTGATCAACGAGACCACGGGAGAGAAGATCCCGCTCGTATGTGCGTTTACAGAGCGTCAAAAAGCGATTTTGAAGGCAGGCAGCCTGCTCGCGTACACCAAAGAACAGATTTGAACATGATCCTTTAGAATTCGGAGGTATTGAATATGAAAAGGATTGCCATGAAAACGCCGCTGGTCGAGATGGACGGCGACGAAATGACCAGAATTCTCTGGCAAATGATTAAGGACGAATTGCTTTTGCCGTTCGTCGATCTGAAAACAGAATATTACGATCTAGGTCTTCCCGAACGGGAAAAGACCAAGGATCAAGTGACGTTTGATTCCGCATACGCTACGCAAAAATACGGCGTTGCGGTCAAATGCGCGACGATTACACCGAATAAACAGCGCGTTGAGGAATACAATTTGAGCGAGATGTGGAAGAGTCCTAACGGTACGATCCGCGCTATTCTTGACGGAACGGTTTTCCGCGCGCCCATCCTTATTGATAGCATTCGTCCGGCTGTTCGCCACTGGTGCAAGCCCATCACCATCGCGCGTCATGCGTACGGTGACATTTACAAGGCAACCGAGTACCGTGTTCCCGCCGAGGGAAAAGCAGAGCTGGTCTTTACCGACAAGAACGGAAAAGAGACCTTCCGCGAAACGGTCTATGACTTTGAATGCTCGGGTGTTTTGCAGGGAAGCTACAATAAGGATAATTCCATTCGCTCCTTTGCACACTCCTGCTTCCAATATGCGTTGAACACCAAGCAGGATCTGTGGTTTTCCGCCAAGGATACCATCTCCAAGCAGTATGATCAGACCTTTAAGCTGATCTTCCAGGAAATCTTTGAAAAGGATTACAAGGATGCCTTTGAAAAGGCGGGAATTACGTATTTCTATACCTTGATCGATGATGCTGTGGCACGCGTGATCAGAAGTGAGGGCGGCTTTATCTGGGCTTGCAAGAACTATGACGGCGACGTGATGAGCGATATGGTCTCCACGGCGTTCGGCTCTTTGGCGATGATGACCTCGGTTTTGGTTTCTCCGGACGGAAAGTACGAATACGAGGCGGCACACGGAACGGTTACCCGCCACTACTACCGCTATCTCAAGGGTGAGGAGACCTCTACCAACCCCATGGCGACCATTTACGCATGGTCGGGCGCTTTGCGCAAGAGAGGCGAATTGGATGAGCTTTCCGAACTTATCAATTTTGCCGATCAGTTGGAGGGGGCTTGTATCGATACCTTGAACGCGGGGATTATGACCAAGGACCTGGTCGGTCTTGTCGTTCCGGGAACAGAAACTACGTCTGTCAATTCGCGCGATTTTATCAAAGAGATTCGCAAGAACCTCGAAAAGAGACTCGGGGCATAATCGAAGAGGACTGTCGCAATTGCTGTTGCAACAGTCCTTTTTTCATGATAACGAATCCAAAGTGCTTCGAAACTTTTGCGGTGAGATACCGGTGTGCTTTTTGAAGCAACGGGAAAAATATTCGGGCGTTTCAAACGAGAGCTTTTCGGAGATTTCCCGAACGCTGAGAGCTTGATTGGCAAGCAGTTTTTTCGCTTCTGAGATTTTGAGTTCCAGGTAGTAATTGACGATCGTATTATGCATGCTTTCCTTAAAAACACTGCAAAGATAGCTTTTTCCAAAATGAAAATGCTCCGCAATCTGATCCAGCGTGATCCGTTCGTAAAGATGCTCCGAAAGGTAGAGCCCGATGTCCTTTGCCAGCGTATTCTGCAGAGTTTCCCGTGAGGTAAAAATGTTTTTGGATTGGGAAGCTCTTTCCTCGTTGCGGATCATCAAAAGCAAAAAGGTCTCAAGATACAGACGGATCAACTGTTGACCGCCAATCGGGGCGTCATCCCGCGTTACCAGCGGATATTCCAACCCCACAAAGGTGTGTGTGCCTTCATCAATCAGCTTGATAAACAAATCGATAAGCTCTGCGGATGGAGCAATGGTTTTCCGTGAAAAAAAGTTCATCACAGCAGAGGTCGAATCAAAAGTAACGATCAAAAAGGATGCACCGTTATCTCCAACAGATTCAATGTTATGAAATTCATTCGGTGCATGAAAGATCATCTCGCCTTGTTGTAGTGCTTGAACGGTATCATCCGCGTGTACTGTCATACTGCCTTTTGCTACGTAAACGATTTCCCAAAAATCATGCGTTTCGCCTCTGTTGTGAAAGCCACATGGGACGTCACGGCAAAAAATCGTTACGATCCGTGTCACGTTTAAAATGTTCTTCAAAGGCAGTTGAATGTAATTGGTATTTGCCATAAAATTCTCCTTGAATTTAATAAACAGGAAGATAGTGCAGGTTTTACGTATGATTTTCTATTAAAAAACAGAAAAAGACGCGTATAATGGAGCTATAGGATATTCTACTAACATTTTAGCACATTTTCTTATAAAATTCAACAAGTTAAGGAGAATTATCATGAAAGAGATCAAAGTAGCGCTCGTTGGCTTTGGCGGTATGGCACGTTCGCACAATGCGGCATATCAGGCTTTGACCGCAAGCGGTTATCCCATTAAGCTCGTCGCTGTTTGTGATTGCGACCGCGAGAAGTTTTTGGGAGATATGCAGATCAACATCCGTACGCAGGTTATCAAGCTTCCCGATGATATCCATATCTATTACGACGTTGAGGATCTTATCAAGAACGAGGATTTTGACATGGCGGATATTTGTCTGCCTTCTTATCTTCACAAAGAATACACGATCAAGCTTCTTCGCGCAGGCAAGCACGTGATGTGTGAAAAGCCCATGGCGCTGTGCGGTGAGGATTGTGAGGAGATGATTGCGGTTGCAAAGGAAATGGATCGTAAGCTGATGATCGCTCAATGTTTGCGCTTTGAACCCTCCTACCTTTATTTAAAGGAGTGTGTTGAAAAGGGAACCTTTGGCAAGATCAAAAATCTGTTCATGGACCGTTTGAGTGCCTTCCCGAAGTGGGGATGGCAAAATTGGTTCGGTTGCACCGAAAAGAGCGGCGGTTGCATTATGGACATGCACATTCACGACGTGGACATGGCACGCTTCCTTTTTGGAGAACCTGAAGCGGTCAGCGCGGTTGCCTATGACGATGTTGTACGCTGGATAGTAACCAACACAAGACTTATGTACAAGGATCTGACCGTGGTAATCAACGGCTCATGGGACGAAGCACCCGGTGTACCGTTTACCGAGACCTTCCGCGCACGCTTTGAAAAGGCAAGTGTTATTCAGGATGCATCGGGGAAGGTTACAGTTTATCCCGTGGACGGTGAGGCATTTGTTCCGGAGCTGCTCAATCAAGATCGCATTGCTGAGGAGATCCGCTATCTGGCAGATACGATTTTCGATGCGCAAAAGGTCAATCTGACCAATCCTCCCGAAAGTGCTTGCGCAACCGTCAAGCTGGTGGAGCGTCTGCGTGAAAGTGCCGCACAAAACGGCGCGATCGTTTCTCTGTAAAACATATTTACAAAAGGAGAATGATGAGATGAAACTCGGCGTTTTGATTAATTTGAAAAAAGATACGGATATTGACGCAAAGATCAAAAGCGTCAAGGAGATGGGATTTGGTCATATTCAGCTTACTTGTTGGGATACCGATTGCTACACCGATGACAACGTGCAAATCATCCTTTCCGCACTTGCAAAATACGGCATTGAGATCTCCACCGTTTGGTGCGGTTGGAGCGGCAGAGGATTCTGGAATTTTTACGAGGGGCAGTACACTCTCGGACTGGTTCCCGAGGCATATCGTTTTCAGCGCATTCGGGATTTGAAGATGGGCTCTGATTTTGCCAAGAAGCTTGGAGTTTGCCAGATCGCAACGCACGCGGGCTTTATCCCCGAGGATCCCACCACCGAGCGCTATCACGGAGTGCTTTACGCTTTGCGCGAGGTTGCGGCATATGCCAAGGAGAACGGTCAGTATTTCCTCTTTGAAACGGGTCAGGAAACGCCCGTAACGCTTCGCCGTATGATCGAGGACATCGGTCTTGATAACCTTGGTGTTAACCTTGATCCCGCCAATCTCATCCTTTACGGAAAAGCCAATCCCGTTGATGCGCTGGATACCATCGGCGCATATGTGCGTGACGTGCATGCAAAGGATGGTTGCTATCCAACCGACGGTCACAATCTTGGAAAAGAAATGCCTCTTGGTGAGGGGAAGGTCAATTTCCCGGCATTTATTGCGCGTCTTAAAGAGGTTGGCTATGATGGCTACATTACCATTGAGCGTGAGATCAGCGGTGAACAGCA
>JAZQXI010000083.1:0-9431 GCA_045632805.1 Eubacteriales bacterium
TCAAGGTCATGAACGACGACGCGACGATCAACTCCTACGGCGGCAAGTACTGCGGTATGGATCGGTATGAAGCAAGACGCGCGTTGGTTGCGGATCTTGAGGCAGAAGGATACCTCGTCAAAACCGTTCCCCATGCGCACAACGTGGGAACCTGCTACCGTTGCCACACCACCGTCGAGCCCATTACGTCCGACCAGTGGTTTGTTAAGATGGAGCCTCTGGCAAAGCCCGCTTTGGAGGTTGTCAGAGACGGCAGAGTGAAATTTGAGCCGGAACGCTTCTCCAAGATCTACGTCAACTGGATGGAAAACGTCCATGACTGGTGTATCTCCCGTCAGCTTTGGTGGGGTCACCGCATCCCTGCATTCTACTGCCGCGATTGCGGCGAGATGACCGTCTCCCGCGAGGACATCACAACGTGTCCCAAGTGCGGAGGCACGCACATCGATCAGGAAAACGACGTGCTGGATACCTGGTTCTCTTCGGCACTCTGGCCCTTCTCCACGATGGGATGGCCCGAAAAGACCGCCGATCTTGCAAAATACTATCCTACCAGCGTCCTTGTTACGGGTTATGACATCATCTTCTTCTGGGTTTCCCGCATGATTTTCTCGGGACTTGAGCAGATGGGCAAAGAACCCTTCCACACCGTATTCATTCACGGTCTGGTTCGTGACGCACAAGGCAGAAAGATGTCCAAATCGCTCGGAAACGGAATCGATCCTTTGGAGATCATCGAGCAATACGGCGCCGACGCACTCCGCTTTGCGCTCTCTACGGGCAACTCTCCCGGAAACGACATGCGCTTCTCGGATGAAAAGATGGAGGCGGCACGTAACTTTGCAAACAAGCTCTGGAACGCTTCCCGTTTCGTTCGCATGAATCTGACGATCGACAAGGTTGAGCTTCCCGAGGCTTCCCGCCTCGCCCCCGAGGACAAATGGATCCTCAACGCATACAACAAGACCGTTGCAACTGTTGTCAACGCACTCGATCATTATGAGATCGGTGTCGCGCTCAGCTCGATCTACGATTTCATTTGGGATATCTTCTGCGACTGGTATATCGAACTGACCAAGAGCCGCCTTGCCGACAAGGGCAGCGAGGGCAATCTCGTGGCGCAAAACGTGCTTTGCTACGTGCTGACGGGTACGCTCAAGCTTCTGCATCCCTTCATGCCCTTTATCACCGAGGAAATCTATCAAGCACTTCCCCACGGTGACGAGAACACCGAGAGCATCGTGATCGCAAGCTATCCCAAGGCAGATCCCGCTTTGGAATTTCCCAAGGAATCCGTAGAGCTTGGCCGTGTGATCTCCGCGATCAAGGCGATCCGTCTGCGCAGAAACGAAATGAACGTCGTTCCCTCTCGCAAGGCAAAGGTCTATATCGCAACGGCATATCCCGAATCCTTTGCGGAAGGCACGCACGCCTTCTTCGCGCGTCTTGCTTCCGCATCCGAGGTCGAGGTCGCAGCCTCCTTCTCCGAGGACGTTGTCTCTGTCGACAACGCGGTACAGATCATCACCGATTCCGCAACCGTTTATCTGCCGCTCTCCGATTTGGTCGACACCGAAAAGGAAAAGGCGCGTCTTGCGGCTGAACAAAAGAAACTGGAAGGAGAGATCGCACGTCTTTCCGGGAAGCTCTCCAACCAAGGCTTTGTTGCAAAAGCTCCTGCCGCTGTCGTTGACGCCGAGCGTGCAAAGCTTGCAAAATATCAGGAAAATCTTGCAGGTGTCCTTGCGGCATTGAGCAAGCTGAAGTAATTTTCAAACGACCAAAAGCACTTTCGCATATTCTAAAACATCCCCCTCCGCCTGCTATGCAGGCGGAGGGGGATGTTTTACATAAACGGCGCAAATATTCTCAAAAAATCCTGTATGCTTCGTTTGAAGACGTTTTCCTTACAGTCCTCTTCAACAATTGGATGACAGATTTCCAAAGTTTTTAAAAAATCCTCTTTGATTTCCATAACCGCCTTACTGTTATACATCCATGTGCCACATTCAAAATGCAGATGTAGGCTTCTAAAATCAAGGTTTGCCGTTCCTACCGTAGCGGTGCAATCATCGGAAACAAAGGTTTTGGCATGAATAAAGCCATCGGTATATTCATAAATTTTCACTCCCGCTCCGATCAATTCCCGGTAATAGGAGCGCGTAGTCGCATGAACGAACCATTTATCACCGATATACGGTGTAATAATACGCACATCCACTCCGCTTTTTGCCGCCAGCGTCAGCGCTTCAAGCATTGTATCATCCACGATCAGATATGGGGTGTTGATATATACATAATCCCGTGCATTGTTCAATATTTGCGTATAGACATGCTCACCTACGTTTTCTCGGTCCAACGGGCTATCTGCATAGGGGAGAACATATCCTTGCGCACAAGAATCCTCCGATTCGCTCATCCTCGGATACCACTTCGTGTAATCTCGTTCAGTCTTACCCGCAAGCTCCCACATCTGCAAAAACATCAAAGTGAAGCTCCATGCCGCTTTCCCCTTGATCAAAACAGCCGCATCCTTCCAATGTCCGTGACGTTCCTTAGCATTGATGTATTCATCCGCAAGATTGATCCCACCTGTAAATGCCACCTTCCCGTCAATGGATACGATTTTACGGTGGTCACGGTTATTTTGCTTCACGGTAAAAAACGGGCGAAAAGGATTAAAAACAGCACATTCAATCCCCATCCTTTGGAGTTGCTTTGGATAATCCTTTGGAAGAAGCGTAAAGCATCCAAAATCATCATACAAAACGCGCACCGTTACCCCCTCTGCAGCCTTTCGCTTCAGAATCTCCAAGATCGAATCCCACATCTGCCCTTCCTGTATAATAAAATATTCAAGGAAAATATAATGCTCCGCCTTTTCCAACTCTCGTAAAAGATATTTCAATTTAATCTCTCCCGACGGAAGATATTTTGTTTCGGTACCATCATAAGCAGAAAAGCCGGCACATTCTCGCAAATACCGAAGCTGTCTGCTCGCACCTGAACCCTTATCGTCAAACACGAACTCTCCCGTCGCCGATAACAGCATTTGTTTTTTGGACTTTTCTTCGGTTTGAGCAATCTTTTTGCGAAACCGTCTAACAGATGACTGAAAATGACAAATCAGATAAAAGAGCCCTCCCGATAAAGGAAAAATCAATATCAAAAAAATCCACGTCGATTTATATACATCCGTACCTCTTTGCGTCAGCACACGAATGCTGACCAATACACTTATCAGAGTCAGACCACGGCTTATAATAACCGATGCCAAACTGCTACTAATCAAAACATAGAGCAAAAACGCTAATTGTATCGCCAAAAGACAGATAACCAAAACCCGTTGCCGAAATATGGCACGAAACCATTTTTGTCTGAACATTGATATATTCCTCTTTTTATCTCACATTTAAAAAAACACATGGGGATGCCAAACAATCGGCATCCCCACAGCATTGATCTCGAAATGATTCGTTTTACAGTGTACTTCCCTGCTGATGCCCAATACATCTGAGCAACTTGCAAAGCTCCATCACGACCAGCGGAACAAAGATCAATCCCATACCGATCAGATACTGTTGCCAAGAAAGCATGGCAAGCCCGAAGATGGTATTCAAAGGCGTAAAGAGCACCAACGCTACCAAAACGATCGAGGAAAGCGCCGCCAAATTGAGCTTGGCGTTTCCAAAAGGACCGATGCGGAAGATGGAATGATCGCTTCGCATGTTATACGCCTGTACGACCTGCGAAAGCGCCAAGACCATAAACGCCAAGGTGCGTCCACCCGTCAAAGCTGCTTCATTGGAGGCAAGCGCCCCACCAAAGATCTCGCCCAAGGAAAGTCCCGTTCCGATGACAAAGCCGATCAAGGTCAAAACTGCAAACATCAATCCCTGCAATACAACGCGAACACCAAGCCCGTTTGCAAAAATCCCTTCGTTCTTGGGCTTTGGCTTGTGCTCCATGACGTCCGATTCCACTGCTTCCATCCCCAGCGCGATCGCAGGCAGGCTGTCGGTGACAAGGTTGATCCAAAGCAGCTGCATCGAAAGGAGTGGCGATTGCTGCCAAAGAAGCATAGAAGCAAACACCGTGATGACCTCACCAATGTTGGTTCCAAGCAAGAATCCGACGACCTTCTTGATATTGGCATAGATACCGCGTCCCTCGCGAACAGCGTCCACAATGGTCGCAAAGTTATCGTCGGTGAGCGTCATATCCGCAGCCCCCTTTGCAACGTCGGTACCCGTAATGCCCATGGCACATCCGATGTCGGCAGCTTTGAGTGCGGGCGCGTCGTTCACGCCGTCACCCGTCATCGAAACGACCTGCCCCTTGCGTTGCCATGCCTTGACGATGCGGATCTTGTTTTCGGGGGAAACACGCGCGTAGACTGCAATGCCCTCGACCTGCGCATCCAACTCACTATCACTCATCGCATCCAACTCCGCCCCCGTAATGGCACGGTCACCGTCCTGCAAAATGCCAAGCTCACGAGCGATCGCGGAAGCTGTGACAACGTGGTCGCCCGTGATCATGATCGGCTTGATTCCCGCGCGGCGGCAGGTTGCAACCGCTACTTTTGCTTCAGGTCTTGGCGGGTCGATCATGCCAACCAGCCCCATAAAGGTAAGATCCGCTTCAAGGCTCTCTGATGTGAGATGTTCGGGGATTTCATCGATCTCGCGGTACGCCACGGCAAGCACGCGCAAAGCGTCCTCACTCATGCGCTCCACCCACTCACGCGCCGTGTCAAGATCTCCCTTTACACATCGAGGCGCCATCATATCAAACGCCCCCTTGACGATCACAATATTCTTACCGTCAATGCGATTGACCGTGCTCATCAGCTTACGGTCAGAGTCGAAGGGCAGTTCAGCAAGGCGCGGATACTGTTGGTTCAGCGCATCCTTCGGCATCCCGTTTTTGTGCGCCGCCAAAACGATTGCGGTCTCGGTTGGGTCTCCGATGTGCTGTTCGGTTCCGTTTTCAAAATTGACCGATCCGTCACAGCAGAGTGTACCGTAGGAAAGCAGTTTTTTGATCATTTCGGAGTTTTCGGTTGAAATCTCCTCAGTATCCGCCGCACCGTCCAAATACGCCTTTACCAGTGTCATGCGGTTTTGTGTCAGCGTACCCGTCTTATCCGAACAGATGATCGAAGCGCTTCCCAAGGTTTCTACCGCAGGCAAGCGGCGGATGAGAGCGTTCTTTTTGACCATTCTCTGCACGCCGATGGAAAGCACGATGGTCACGATTGCGGGGAGTCCCTCGGGAATTGCGGAAACTGCCAAGGAGACTGCCGTCATAAACATATCCATGACCTCGCTGCCTGTTGCAAGTCCGACCGCAAAAATGATCGCGCAGGCCGCAATGGCGACGATGCCGAGATATTTACCAAGCTGAGCCAGCTTTTGCTGCAAGGGAGTCTGGGTATCGCTCTCACCGTCAAGGAGATTTGCGATCTTTCCCATCTCGGTGTCCATCCCCGTCCCCGTGACCACGGCGGTGGCGGTACCGTAAGTGATGCTGCATCCCGAAAAGACCATATTCGTACGGTCTCCGATGGGAGCATTATCGGCAATGATCGCCTCGGCATCCTTTTCCGAGGGAACCGACTCACCCGTCAAAGCGGATTCCTCACTTTTCAAGCTCACGCTATGCAAAAGACGCGCATCCGCCGGAACGAAATCCCCCGCCTCCAAGCGGATAATGTCACCGGGAACCAACTGTGATGCGTCGATAATACGCTCCACGCCCTCGCGAATCACACGCGCGTGCGGTGCCGACATATTTTTGAGCGCATCCAACGCCTTTTCCGCTTTGCTCTCCTGCATCACGCCCAAAACAGCATTGAGAATGACGATCAGCAAAATCAGCGCCGGCTCAAACAATTCTCCCCAGTTCTGCTCAATACAAACCAGAACAAAGGAGATCACCGCCGCCGCGATCAGAATCAGGATCATCACATCCTTGAACTGATCCAAAAAGCGTTGTGCCATGCTTTTTTTCTTCTTCTCGCGCAAGCGGTTTTCGCCATGCTTCTTCCGCAAAGCTTCGACCTGTGCGTTGTCAAGTCCCGTCTCCCGATTGGTGGAAAGCTGCTTTAATACCGCTTCCCGCTCCTGATTGTGAAACAACAACTTCTTTTCCTCCAATATCATTATTTGACCGCATGAGCCATTCAGCCCATGAAATCCGTGATACTACTATACCATATGAATGGAATTTTGTCAATAGTATTTTCAAAAATTCAAAAAAACAAAACAAATTTTAAAAATGTCTTTTATTGAAGAAATCGCGCATGATTGCTTGAAAACATAAGAATAATATGTTATAATATATCAATACCGCATTACAGTTTGAGCTTTCGGAGGAAACAAGCGATGCTTTTTACCAGCTTGGAATTTTTATTTGCGTTTTTCCCGATCACCTTCGGCGTCAATTTTTTATTGCCGCCAAAAGCAAGAAACTATTGGCTTTTGTTGATGAGCCTTTTCTTCTACGCGTGGGGCGAGCCTTCCTTTTTGCCCGTGATGCTGGTCTCGATCCTGTTCAACTATTTTACTGCCCTGCGCATTGACGAAGCAAAAGAAAACCAATTTGTCCGAAAACTATTTCTTGTAATCGCGGTCATTGGTAACCTCGGGCTTTTGTTCGTCTATAAATATATGAATTTCATCACGTCCACCCTGCACGAGGCGATCCCTGCCACGCAAGAAATGTTTGAGGTTACCGAATTTACACTCCCCATCGGCATTTCCTTTTTCACCTTCCAGGCAATGAGCTATGTGATCGATGTCTACCGCGGTGTTCCCGTTCAGCGCAATCTCGCGTATCTCGGACTGTATATCTCCCTCTTTCCGCAGTTGATTGCAGGTCCTATCGTTCGCTATACGACCGTTGCCGACGAAATTAATTCCAGACAAATCACTCCCGACCGTTTTTGCAAAGGAATGTTGCGATTTGTCAAGGGCTTTAACAAAAAAATGTTGCTTGCTAACATCTTAGCTCTGGTTGCCGACGCAGCTTTTGCCTCGGAGGAATTGAGCGTTGCCTTTGCATGGCTTGGAGCGCTCTGCTATGCGTTGCAGATCTTCTTCGATTTCAGCGGATATTCCGAGATGGCAATCGGTTTGGGACTGATGCTTGGCTTTACCTTCCTTGAAAATTTTGATTACCCTTATATTTCCAAGACCATCACCGAGTTCTGGAGACGTTGGCACATTTCCTTGGGATCATGGTTTCGCGATTATCTCTATTTCCCCTTGGGCGGCTCACGCGTGGCGTCCAAGCTCCGATTGGTATTCAATCTCGCGGTGGTATGGCTCGCAACGGGTATCTGGCACGGCGCCAACTGGACTTTTATCCTTTGGGGCGTGCTTTACGGCGTGATCATCATCATTGAAAAGCTGCTGTCGATCCCGAAGCACGTGGATGGGCACCTCGGCATCCGCATTCCCTACCAGGTCTTTTCCATGGTTGCGGTGTTGTTTGGTTGGGTCCTCTTCCGCGCGCCCGATCTTGCCACGGCAGGTCATTATCTTTCCGCTATGCTCGGCTTTGGTTCCACCGGACTCTTTGATATCAACGCAGGCTTCTACTTCCTGCAATACGGAGTCATTTTTGGGGCGGGAATTCTTTGCTCCACCCCGCTCTTCAGAACCATCGGCAACAAGATATGCGAAAAGCACCGCTTGGGTGAAGCGTTCTGCCACGGTGTAAGCTATACCGTACAAGCAATTCTGTTCCTTGTCAGCGTCTCCTTTATCATTATGGATGCGCACAATCCGTTTATTTACTTTAATTTCTGATCGTGAGAGGAGGCAGTTACATGAAAATCAAAGAACATTTCGGAGAGCTTCTCTTCACGGTATTCATCCTTGGATTTCTGATCGTCGGATGCATCCTCAACCTCGGCGTTCTGCAAAAGCCATGGGAACGATTCACCGAGGAAACGATCGATTTTGAGGAATGGATCGGCGAGGTCAAAAAGTCATATGTCGATGAGGTGGCATTCAAGGAAAGCTTTCTCAATCTCAACGGTCTGTTTGCAAAGCTGACAGGCAGAACGGTCTATAATGATGTTTCCGTCTTAAACAACGGAATGTTGACCTATGGAGAAATGCCAAAGCTGAACATGTCCGCGATGGCAAACGGCGTTTCGGAATTCGACACCTTTCTGGAAGCCAACGGAATCTCCTTTTTATATCTGCAGGCACCTTTAAAGGAAGACCTTGCCGGATCGTTGCTCCCATTCGGTGTGGAGCATTGCGGCAATGAGAACGCCAATGAGCTTTTGGCAAGCTTGAAGCAAAATAAAGTCGATACGCTGGATCTGCGTCAGAGCATCAGCGCGACCCCTGAGCTTGTGGAACAATATTTCTACCGTACCGACCACCATTGGAACACACATGGAGCGTTCAAAGCCTTTGGTGAAACGCTGGCGTACCTGCAAACGGCATTCCCCGACCAAGAATTTGACACAACTCTCGCAGATGCTTCCAATTGGGAACAAACCGTATACGAGGATTGGTTCCTCGGAAGCCGCGGTAAGCGTGTGGGCGAATACTTCGGCGGTGTGGACGATCTGGTCATCTATACACCGAAATTCAAGACCGATATGTCTTTCTATCTTCCCAAATACCGCACGTATTACAGCGGAAGCTTCTCGGACGCTGTCATTCGTTCCGACTTCTTGGATACCCCCGATCATTTTAACGAAAACGCCTATTGCGCTTATATCGGCGGTGATTATCCCTTGGTGCATCATGTCAACCGACTGGCAAAAAACGATTTGAAAGTGCTTCTGATCAAAGACAGCTTCTCTCTCCCCTTCCAGTCCTTCCTTTCCACCGCCGTGCGTGAGCTGGACGTGCTGGATCCTCGCCACTACAAAGACAGCACCGTTGCGGAATATATCGCCGCGTCCAAGCCGGATATAGTCATTATGATGACAAACCCGTCTGTGTTTGGAGATACGGTATACCATCAGTTTGGCGTATCACGCGGCGAAGAACACACGGCGCAGACCGAACTTGTTTCCGTAGCGTTTGAAGAACAGGTTGCTTTAGAGGCGCCGACAGGAAAACCGCATTGGAACCATGTGCTGGAAAAGGGACTCCTTTACAATACGCAATACACGCTTCGCTTTGAACGCGCGGTCGTACAAAAAGGAACACCGGATGCCGTCACAGTGCTATTATACGACGCAACGGCAAAGAAGGTCCTCGGGAGCTACGTTTTTGACATTGGAGTTCCCGGCGAATGGAGCTTTGTCACGCCGCAAAGCGGATCGAATGACCTACAGGTCTTGATCTATTGTGGCAGACATGGAAGCACTGCCGGCAATGCCGTCACCTATCACAACGTTGAACTCTATCAACATCAAGCTCCAAAAGAATCATAACCACCCGTCAAACGGGTGG
>JAZQXI010000084.1:0-7839 GCA_045632805.1 Eubacteriales bacterium
AATTTCAAAATGTATCTTACGGGGATACGGAGTGTTCGTTTGCAAAAATCCCATGCTTCCGCTTTTTTCTTTGACACCATAGGCGCAAATGAAAAGAGGGTTCGCAGGCTCAGCCGCAATTGCAAGCCATTGCAGCTTGGCAAAAATAGAAAAGGAATCGCAAGCGATTCCGAGAGCACTTCGTGCTCCCGCCATAAAAAGAGAAATTTCGCCGTCTGCAGGAGAAAGAATTCGCAAGCGAATTCGAGAGCACTAACGTGCTCTCCGAGGAGGCGGGGAGATTGGATTGATCCAATCTCTCAACTCCCGAAGGGAGTTTTTGCAGTGCTCCACCCGCGCAAGCTTTTGGAAAAGCTTGACCAAAACCTTCTCCTCGTTGGCAAAATTTGTTAGAATTGTGGTTTGCTCTTTAAAAACACACTCCTAACAATTGCGGGTAAATGTTTCAATCTCTTCGGCTCGCGCGCCATGCGCCACGCCCATTCCAAGCCCATCTTGGATAGGACTTTGGGGGCGCGTTTCGTTTTCCCCGACCACACGTCAAGACTCCCCCCAAGTGCCGCTACGACTCTCAAATTTGCAAGATGTGCGCGATTTTCGACGATCCACTCCTCCTGTACGGGGAACCCCATACACACGAACAAAATCTCCGTTCCACTCTTTCGGATCAGCTCCAAGACCTGTCGGTTCTCCTCGCCCGCTCGGTCGAAATACCCCCAAAAGCTTCCGCAAACACAAAGCCCGTCATACCGTTTTCGCAATCTCACGGCGGCCGTTTCGGCAACGCCCTCGCCGCCTCCCAAGAGGAACACGCGTCTCCCCTCCTTTGCAGCGCGTTCCAAGATCATCTCTCCGAATTCGATCCCCGCCACGCGCTCACGCAGTGGGCTTCCCGCGCGTCTCGCCGCCATCACCACGCCTGCACCGTCCGGGAGAGACAGCGTCGCATGCTCCAAAACCTCCGCCAGTCTCCCCTCCCGTCGGCAAGCGTCAAGCATCGTTGCGTTTGGAGTAAAAACCACGCACGTCTCCCCCATTTCCGTCGTTGTGTATTCCATCGCACGCTCCACTGCCGCCTCCCGTGTCACGTTATCGATCCTCACTCCGCACAATCTGATCTCTTTCATACCGCCTCCGTTTTTTTTGATTAGTATGCGCGCATTGAGAAAAAATATAAGAAGGAGATTTTTTTCGGGGAAAACTCTTGAAAGAGTTTCCCCCGAACCCCTTTCAGAACTTTCACCGCCTTTTTTTGGTAACCCACCAAAGGAATAGCTTACACAGCGGTTCCTTATTTCATGCTCTGCGTTTTGGTGAAAGCCAAAATGCAGTACAGACTCCCGCACGCTGTTACTTTAGAGCGTTGACGGTAGAATAGCTCACGCAAGCATTTGGGGGCCACTTCTCGCTGCGGCTCGGTCACGCTCGCGTTCTGACACCACACCGTGGTGTCATTCATTACGCTCGCGCCGCTTCGCTACCCAAAATGCTCATGAAGATTAGTTTGACGAGAGTTTTTAGGGGAAACTTCTTTCAAGAAGTTTCCCCCACATAAAAAACGTCCTTTTCAAAACTCATTCGTCCACTCTCTCAAACCGTCTCATTGTAACGCCGTTAACGATCACGGTCTCACTCCACATCGAAAGCGGACGCGCCCAGACACCCGTGTCGGTATCAAGCGCCTCGTAGATCACCATTTCCTCCAAGGTTTCGGAATGGTGCGCCAAAAAGAGGACGCGGTAACGGTTGCCTTTATAATGTCGGTAGACACCCGGTGTCACGTCGCTGACAATCGGCGGAATGGGTGCTTTTTTCGGTTGACTCATGCATCTTTCCTCCCCACGGCTTGACAATATTCCTCGTATGTACAGAGCATACGGAGTGCCGCCAGCAAGGCATTGGGGGTCATTCCGGACGGAAGCCCCAAGCGAGCCGCCAAAGCGTCTCGTTTCTCGCGGCTACCCTCGCCCCCCGTCAGTCCGTCTACGTAAAGGTCGGTCTTGGAGAGCGGATTTTCCTGTGCCCGTTTTGCGACGGCGTCCGCGTCGGCATAGGGAGAGAGAAGCTCATAAAGCAGCTCTCGCTCCATCCCCTCCACGCCAAGCACGCCCTCGGCGGATGGCTCGCTCTTGCGTTTTTCCGTTCCCTTGACGCGCGGCACGTAAAGCTGAATCAGTCGGTCCGCTGGCAGGATCGATGTCAGGTGCGATCGGATCAATTTTCCCGCTCCGTCGCTGTCGGTTAAGACGATGAGCGGCGTTTTTTGCGCCAACGCGCGAAAAAGCATACCCTTTTCCTGCTTGTTGAACACACCAAAGCCCTCGGTGGTAAGGATCTGAGCGTCGATCACGGACTCCAATCGGAGCTTATCATATTTTCCCTCCACGATCACGGGGAACGGGATCACGAGTCTCTCCATCTTACATCCTCACAAGCCACAGGATCAGCACAAGGGCGCCCAAAACGATACGGTAGACACCGAAAGGAGCAAAGCTGTGACGCTTGACAAAGTCCATCAAGAAGCGGATCGCCGCCATGGAAACCGCAAAGGAAACAATGCACCCAACACCAAGCGTGACCCACGCCATGAGAGGAACGCTGACGTTGCTCTCCAGAACGTAAGAAACAAAGCCCAGCGCCTTGATTCCGCTGGCTCCCACCATGACGGGAATCGCCATGAAGAAGGAGAATTCCGCCGCCGCGGTGCGCGAGATGCCCAAAAGCATCGATCCCAAGATTGTCGAGCCGGAGCGCGAGGTACCCGGCACGATGGAAAGTGCCTGAAACGCTCCTACGCAAAGTGCCGTCTTGTAGGAAAGATCCTCTACGCGATCTACGCGTGGGAGCTTCCCTTTGTTCATCCGCTCGATCACGATAAACGCGACACCGTAAACGATAAGCGCCACGGCAACAACAACCGAGTTATATAGCCACCCGTCGATATCCTTACCGGTCGCCATTTCCAATATCTTATCCAGCACGATTCCCGCAAACGCTGCGGGAAGGCTTGCGACGACAACTCTGCCCCAAAGACGCCACGTACCGCGCTTTTCCGCCGCGCTTTTGTTGCCCCCAAACGGCCATAGCTTGTGCCAGAACAGCACTACGACCGCAAGAATCGCGCCAAGCTGGATCACGACCTGAAACATCTCCCAAAATTCCGCGCGAAAGCGCTCATCCGACGTGAACGCAAAAGGAAGAAAATCCTCCACAAGGATCAGATGTCCCGTGGAGCTGATGGGAAGCCACTCGGTGATCCCCTCCACCACTCCGTACAGGATTGATTTTAAAATTTCCAAAATGATCATAACGTACTCTCCTTAACAATCACCCTTAAGGCGGTCCTTGGCGCGGATCTGTAATCCCGTTCCGCTCGACGCACGCATAATGTCACCCGTTTTGACCTCAAACGGCAAACGGCACCAATAGATCATGGAAGGATGCGGCGTGGATTCCAGCGCGTCACCCTCGGGAGAATAAAGCTCGCGCACCGCAAAGCCGCGACCGATCTTGGACGGCGAGATCAACTCGGCATCCTCGCCCACGCTTACTTTATTGCGCTGAATAAAGCGATAGAGCTTGCCGTTCTCGTTCTCAAGCGAGATCCCGCGTGCTGCAATCGCCTCCGCTTCCCCCTCATCATATTCGGTTGCGGTAGAAAAATATGCTTTTTCGCGGATGTAGCCGCAGGCGCTGACCAATTGCGGATTCTGCATCGGGTCATCGAAATAAAAGCCCGTTCCGTACTCGCGGTGCGAAACGCTCTCCAATTCCGACAGCCACGCAGGGTCAAATCGGTAGCCCTCGGGATCGCGCGTATAGGCATCCATTGCCAAACGGTAGGCGTTTGTGACCACGGCGGTGTAATACGCGCTCTTCATTCTTCCTTCGATCTTAAAGGATACCACGCCGCTCTCCATCAATTCGGGAATATACTCGATCATGCACATGTCCTTTGAGGACATGATAAACGTACCGACGTTCTCCTGCTGTTCGATGGGAAACGGTGTATCCAACCGCTTTTCCTCGACCAGAGAGTAATTCCAACGGCAGGGCTGCGAGCAGGTACCGCGGTTGCCGTCACGCCCGTTGAACGCGTTAGCAAGCAGGCATCTGCCGCTGTAGGAAACGCACATCGAGCCGTGAATAAACGCCTCCAGCTCGATCTCGTCCGACAGCTCCGCACGAATGGCTTTGATCTCGTCCAGCGTCAACTCGCGTGCCAGAACCAATCTCTTGGCGCCCATCGCGGCATACGCCTTTGCAGACGCGGGACTGACGATCGAGGTCTGCGTGGACATATGGATCTCCATGTCGGGTAAGATCTCGCGGACGGTCGCAAAGACGCCAAGGTCCGCTACGATCATCGCGTCGATCCCCGCATCCTTGATGTCGGAAAGGAATCGGCGCAGGGCGGGATACTCCTGCACATGCGGCATGGTGTTTACGGTCAGATAGATCTTCTTACCGCGCTCGTGGACGTATTTTGCCGCCTCGTAAAGCTCCTCGACGGTAAAATTATCCGCTGCAGCACGCATACCGAACATCTGCCCCGCGCAATAGACCGCATCGGCACCGTACAAAATCGCCGCATTGAATTTTTCAAAATTCCCCGCAGGGGATAGTAATTCGATCATAAATGATTGGGATCTGCGGGGGAAGCGGGAAACTGCTCGGAAGAAGTTTCCCGCTTCCCCCGCACCCCCATCTCCTTTCAAGAACTTTGCGAAAAAAAGGGTGTGAATGGGATCTGCGAGCAACATGCGAAATTCCGATTCTCCAGCCGCGACAAGACCCCTACCCGAAAACGGTGCGCGTTTTTTGGGGGAAAAGCGCGCACCGTTTGTTTGAATCATTCCTCAGTTTCGGTTACTGCAATGCCAAGCACCGCGAGATCCGCCTCGGACACGGGGGTGGGACACTGCGACATCAATTCGCTCGCGTTCTGCACCTTGGGGAATGCCACAACATCACGCAAAGAATCCGCGCCGGACATGACCATTGCAAGACGGTCAAGACCCATACCGGAGCCGCCGTGAGGGGGTGCACCGTACTTGTACGCGTCCACAAGGAAGCCGAACTTGCGTTGGATATCCTCTTGGGTAAGGCCCAATGCCTTGAACATCTTTTCCTGCAATTGCCAGTCGGTGATACGGATCGAGCCGGAAAGCAGCTCGGTGCCGTTGAGAACCATATCGTAGCACTGTGCTCTGACGCTTCCGGGGTCACTCTCAAGATACTCGAGGCACTCCTGCAGAGGCATCGTAAAGGGATGATGCATCGCATCCCAATGCTCGGTCTCCTCGTTCCACTCGAAGAACGGGAACTCAACGACCCAAAGGAAGTTGAACTTGCTCGGATCGATCAGATCCAGCTTCTTTCCAAGGATGGTGCGAAGCGCGCCGAGCGTGGGAAGAACGACCCTATTCTTGTCGGCAACAATGAGCATGACGTCACCCTGTTCCATACCGCCCGCCTTGAGGATCGCCTCAAGCTCCTCGGGAGTGAGGAACTTTGCAAAGGAGCAGTTGGGAGCCTCGTCTGCCCAACGGATATATGCCAAGCCCTTGGCGCCAATGCCGCGCGCATGCTCGGTCAACTTATCGATCTCCTTACGGGTCAGAACGCTTGCGGCGTTCTTTGCCACAATGCAACGAACGCTTCCGCCCGCCTCGATCGCGGACGTAAATACGCCGAATCCGCAACCCTTAACGGTTTCGGAAAGATCCTGAATCTCCATACCAAAGCGGGTATCGGGCTTGTCGCTTCCGTATCTGTTCATTGCGTCCGCAAAGGTCATGCGGGGCAGCGGTGTGGGAATATCCACACCGAGAACTTCCTTGAATACGCGCTTGATAAAGCCCTCGTTCATCGCCATGACGTCCTCCTCGGTAACAAAGGACATCTCAAGGTCGATCTGGGTAAATTCGGGCTGGCGGTCGGCACGCAGGTCCTCGTCACGGAAGCAACGCGCCAATTGGATGTAGCGATCGTAGCCGCTGAGCATCAAGAGCTGCTTGTAAAGCTGAGGAGACTGCGGCAGCGCATAGAAGCTTCCCTTATGGATACGGCTGGGAACGAGATAGTCGCGCGCGCCCTCGGGCGTAGACTTGATCATCATGGGGGTCTCGATCTCAAGGAAGCCGTTTTCGTAGTAGTATTCACGTGCAACGCGTGCGATCTCGTGACGCATCATGATGTTGCGCTGCAGGGACGGACGGCGCAGGTCGAGATAACGGTACTTGAGCGCGGTCTCGTCGTTGACCTTTTTCGAATCCGACACCTCAAAGGGAGGAGTCTGGGCAACCGAGAGGATCTTAAGCTCCTTGACAAAGATCTCGACCTCACCCGTGGGAAGATTGGGGTTGACTGCGCCCTCGCCGCGGGGACGGACGGTGCCGTGCGCGCAGAGCACGTACTCGGCACGGATGCCGAATGCCTTGTCAAAGATCTCCTTGTCGGTCTCGTTATCAAACGCGAGCTGAACGATACCCGTGCGGTCGCGCAGGTCAATAAAGATCAGATTGCCGAGGTCTCTCTGCTTTTGCACCCAACCCATGACACAAACGTCATTGCCGATGTCACTCGCTCTTACGGTGCCGCAATAATGCGAACGTCTGTCATTTGCACTCAATAATTCTGCCATGACTGTAAAACTCCTTTTATGTTACGTAAAATTGTTTCAAAATTCAGCGTGAATACGCTCGGTATAAGCACCCGCAAGCGCTTCCTCGACCAAAGCGTCAAAGTCCAGGCGGCGCTGCTGCTCCTCCACCTTGGAAAGCTCGGGCTTGGTTTTGGGATGCTTGGGGGTAAAGACGGTGCAACAATCCTCGTAAGGACGGATCGATGTATCAAAGGTGTCGATCTTACGCGCAATCTGCACGATCTCCTCCTTATCCATGCCAATGCAGGGACGGAACACGGGAATGGTTGCCATGCGGTCGGTAACACCGATCGCCTGCATGGTTTGTGACGCGACCTGACCGAGACTTTCGCCCGTGATCAGCGCTCCGCATCCCGTTTTGTGCGCCAACCGATCCGCGATCGCCATCATGTATCGGCGCAGAATCAGCGTGAAGTAATCCTCCTCGCAGTTCTTGACCAGAAGCTCCTGAACGTGGGTCAGCGACACGACGTGGAGATTGAAGCTCCCCGCGTACGCCGCTACCTCGCGCGCCAGATCAAAGACCTTTTCCCGCGCCAATTCGCTTGTATACGGGAAGGACTCGAAATGAACCGCCTCCAATTGGACGCCTCTTTTAGCGATCATGTAGCCCGCAACGGGCGAATCGATACCGCCGGACAAGAGAAGCATCGCCTTTCCGTTTGTTCCCACGGGCATGCCGCCCGCGCCTTTGAACTGCCCCGCGTGTACGTAAGCCGCAAACTCGCGGATCTCAACCTGCACCACGATCTCGGGATCGTTGACATCCACACGAATGCCCTTGACCGCCGACAGCACGTAGCCGCCGACCTCGCGCGCGATGCCCATCGAATCGGGAACGAAACGCTTGTCCGAGCGTTTTGCGGTCACCTTAAAGCTCTTTTTGCCGATGAGAAACTGCGGAACGTATTCCTTAACGGTTTTCTCAATGGCTTCCATGCTCTTTTCACACACCGCGCACCTGCTCACGCCAACGATACCGAAGACCTTGCGTGCCGCCTCAAACATTCCGTCGATATCGGCGAACTCGTCCTTCGGCTCAATGATCAGCGTGCTCTGTGAGCGGGTGATCTCAAAATTGCCGTATTTCTTCGCCCTGTGGCGCAGGGTTCTGCACAACGTGTCCTCAAAATAGCGACGGTTGCTCCCCTTGAGCACGATCTCGCCGTATT
>JAZQXI010000085.1:0-31352 GCA_045632805.1 Eubacteriales bacterium
TGTTGACGGCAGACGTATGGATCAGATCCGTCCCCTTGGCAGTGAGGTTGGCATTCTGCCCCGCACTCACGGCTCCGGACTCTTTACCCGCGGACAGACCCAGGTTCTGACCGTTGCAACCCTTGGCACTCTCTCCGAGGCGCAGATGCTGGACGGCATTGATAGCGAGACCTCCAAGAGATATATGCACCACTACAACATGCCCGGCTTCTCCACCGGCGAGGCAAAGCCCGTAAGAAGCCCCGGACGCCGTGAGATCGGTCACGGTGCGCTGGCTGAGCGCTCTCTGATCCCCGTTCTTCCCTCCGAGGAGGAATTCCCCTATGCCATTCGTCTGGTTTCCGACGTCGTTTCTTCCAACGGCTCGACCTCTCAGGGTTCGGTCTGCGGTTCGACACTCGCGCTGATGGATGCAGGCGTTCCGATCAAAGCTCCCGTTGCAGGTATCTCCTGCGGCCTGATCACCGCAGAGGACGGCTCTTGGGACACCATGCTTGACATTCAGGGTCTGGAAGACTTCTATGGCGACATGGACTTCAAGGTTGCAGGTACGCACAAGGGTATCACCTCCATTCAGATGGACCTCAAGATCGACGGTCTGACTCCCGACATCATCAAGAGAGCATTCGAAATGACCCATGCAGGTCGTGATTATATCATTGACGAGGTCATTCTCAAGGCGATCCCCGCGCCTCGCGCAGAGGTTTCCAAGTACGCTCCCAAGATGACCACCATGAAGATCGATCCCGACAAGATCCGCGAGGTCATCGGCAAGGGCGGCTCCGTGATCCAGAAGATCGTTGCTGACACGGGCGCTAAGATCGACATCGAGGATGATGGCACCATCCGCATCGCCGCAATCAACAGCGAGCAGGCAGATGCCGCAAAGGCTTGCATCGACGCAATCGTATTCGAGCCTGTTGTAGGCGCAGTTTACACAGGTACCGTTACCGGCATCAAGGAGTTCGGTTGCTTCGTTGAGTACGCTCCCGGCAAGGAGGGCATGGTCCACATCTCCAAGATTGCTCCCCGCCGCATCGAAAAGGTTGAGGACGTCCTCAAGCTTGGCGACGTTGTAAAGGTAAAATATATCGGACTTGATAAGAAGGGCCGCATGGACTTCTCGATCAAGGACGCGCTTGAAGGCTAATTTGCTTTTCAATCTCATGAAAGGAGTAACACAGCATGGGAAATCAAGCAAAGCAGCCACGCAGCTTTAACACCATTCGCCATTCGCAAACGCAAGTGCGTGCCAAGCGCCGTCGGCAGGAACGTGTTGTGTTGCTCGCGATTCTCGCAGTTATTGCGTTGATCCTGCTTTCTCTTCTGATTTTTGGCGTTTGCGCCATTGCAGACGTGATCGCAAGCAACATGCCCCCCGCCGATACAGGATCGGGAACGCCGAACGGAAATCAAAATCCCACTTCCCCATCGGTCGCGGTACTCTACAATGAGCAGGTCACACGTACCGTTTCGGACACCTATTACGGCGAATTGGTTCTCGTCAACAAGGATCACAAGTATCAGTTCCCCGCAAATCTGCTCTTGACCGATATCGAGGAGGAGCGTTCCAAGATCAACGGTTCAAACTTCTATCAAATCAACACCGATATCCTGCAAAGCACCAACAGACCGAGAGTTGAGGAGATGGAAGCCAAGGCGTTTGAAGCATTCGAAGCCATGATGCAAAAGCACTATGAGATTTCGGACGGTGACACCTCGGTGCGTATCCGAGATGCTTACCGTACGCTCTTAGCGCAGGAGAGCTTTTCACAAGAGCCCGGGTATTCCGATCACCATACGGGATACTGCGTTGCTCTGGATTACGCCAACACCAAGCAACCCTTGGAATCCTCACACTGGATTCTCAAAAATTGCTACAAATACGGATTCATTGTCCGCTATCCCGATACCAAATCCGAAATTACGGGAATTGATAAGGGATATGAATACTGCTTGCGCTACGTTGGAGTTGCACACGCCACCTACATTACCAATAGCGGCTTGTGCATGGAAGAATATATTGAGCTGTTGCGAAACAACTATTCCGCCGACAATCATCTGAAGATCACAGGAGCCGATAACAACTCCTACGAGGTCTATTACGTGCCTGCATCAAGCACCGGCGAGCTGACAACGATCACCGTTCCAAGCAACTATGAGTACACCATTTCGGGTGACAACAACGGCGGTTTTATCGTAACTGTCAATTTGAGCGCCCCCAAAGCATAAAATTGAATGAAAAAGCATAACCTATCAATATACGACGGAGGAAACAAGTATGGAAAACGAAAACATGAACCTGAACGAAGAAGTAGTGGAAAACGCAGAAGAAATCGTGGTTGAAGACGTAGCCGAAGAGGTTGCAGAAGAAACCGTCGAGGAAGAGACCGCTACCCAAAAGCTCTCCCGCAAATGCAATGAAGTCAAGGCTGCTTGCTGCGGAACGATCGATCGCATCGCCCGCGACCTGAAGGAAACCAACTACAATCCTTATATCAAGCAGACCCGCACTTACAAGCTCGAGATCTACCGCAACTGCAACGACGAAGAGCCCATCGACGTTTACGAGACCGTTGACGTGAAGAGCTATTCCGCACGTGCTATGGTGGTTGCAAGCGCTGCAGCAGCAGCTCTGATGTTCGCAACCAACCGCGTTGTCAAAAAGCTTTTGAAGTAAGAAATAACTATAAAAAACGCCGTCCGAAATTCGGACGGCGTTTTTTATGCCATTTTTTCAATTCTATCGATAATATACGCTTCCATCTCCCCTGCCTCGCGCCCAAGCGCTAAGGCAAGCTCGGTGTAAAGATACCGTTTGGCATTCTCGGACATGGAACGCTCGGTTTCGGACAAACGCTGTGCGCGGTGCGCATCTCCCAATGTTCGACGATAAACCGTTTTGATCACACGCACCCATTCCACAGGGTCGTGCATACGCATCGCTTCTTGATATTTATTACGCAAAAGCTTTGCGTTTGGCTCGTCGATCGCCTCAACACTCGGAATTTGCGAAATCAAAGCCTCCGCCTCCTCGCGATTCAAAAGACGGCGCAAAAAGACCTTGTCGTTATCAACGGGAATATACATCACGCCATTGCGATCGTGAATCGATTGCATCACGTAATAATCCCGATCAGCGGGCATACCTTCCAAGGGAGACGTCTGAATATCAGAAATTCTGCATATTCCTCCCGATTCGTAAAATACGTACTCGTCTCTCTGAAACATTCTGCTCTTTTCTCCTTTATTCACAAGTTATCTACAGCTTGTATATATATTATACCATATTTTTCTTGAAAACGGTATAGGAGAAAGCAAGAAATTCACAAAAAAGTCAAAAACATAGAACAATGGGCTGTCTCAAATTGCCATTTGAGACAGCCCATTACTTTTACATCAAAGAACGATAAAGTGCGATAATATCTTCAAGCGTGGGATCCTTGGGGTTTCCTGGACGGCAAGCGTCTGCCATCGCAGACTCGGAAAGGAATTGGATATCCTCTTCTTTGGCGATCTGCTTGAGATCCTGCGGAATACCAACGTCGATGGAAAGCTGACGAACCGCATCCACAGCAGCCTTACGGTATTCTGCGACGCTCATAGACTCGGTGCCCTCAACGCCCATTGCTTTTGCGATATCGCGATACTTCTCTCCCGTTTCGGAAGCATTGTATTCCATAACCGTGGGAAGCAGGATTGCGTTTGCAACGCCGTGAGGTGTATCATAAACCGCGCCCAGGGAGTGTGCCATAGAGTGAACAATACCCAAACCAACATTGGAGAATCCCATGCCGGCAATATACTGTCCCAGTGCCATACCCTCTCTGCCCTCGGGCGTATTGTTGACCGCGCCACGCAGAGATTTTGCAATCAGCTCAATCGCCTTGAGATGGAACATATCGCTCATTTCCCACGCGCCCTTGGTGGTATAGCCTTCGATGTCATGCGTCAGCGCGTCCATACCCGTAGCGGCGGTAAGCCCCTTGGGCATCGTGCTCATAAGCTCCGGATCGACGATTGCAACCACGGGAATGTCATGCACATCCACACAGACAAATTTTCTCTTCTTCTCGACGTCGGTGATGACGTAGTTGATCGTTACCTCTGCTGCCGTTCCCGCCGTGGTGGGGATGGCAATGATCGGAACGCTGGGGTTCTTGGTGGGCGCGACTCCCTCAAGGCTGCGAACATCCGCAAACTCGGGGTTGGCAATGATGATGCCAATCGCCTTACAGGTATCCATCGAGGATCCTCCGCCAACCGCCACCAAACAATCTGCGCCGGCCGCCTTGAATGCCGCCACACCGCTTTGTACATTTTCAATCGTGGGGTTTGCCTTGATCTCGGAGAAGATCTCGTATGCAATGCCCGCGCCATCCAGCACATCAAGCACCTTTTGTGTAACACCGAACTTGATCAGATCCGGGTCGGAGCAGATCAAAGCCTTCCCAAAACCGCGACGAGTGATCTCGCCCGCCAGCTCCTTGACTGCCCCCGCTCCGTGATAGGACGTTTCATTCAGAACAATTCTTCCCATGGTTGGATTCCTCCGTATTTTCAAAAATTGAAGCTGCAAGCCGTTTTTGGCTTTGCCAAACTTTTAACAATATAATTATAACAAATCCAACCGTACTTGTCAAGCCTTTCAAAGCATTCTTTCTTAAAAATCATGGTGTAACATTTGTTTGATTGACCTGCGTATACCAGAGATCCTTGACTCTTGCCAGCACCTCGCGGACCTCGCATTTGAGCTGATCACTGTAAGTACGGCGGTCGGCACTGACGCCGTATGCCTCCAAACCCATGCGTTCTGCAACGTAGAGTGCGCGGTAGAGGTGGTAGGTTTGCGTAACGATGACCACGCGCTTCCCCTCCAACTCCTTTGCAAGATGCTCAATGCTCTCGTAAGTCGAATACCCATGGGGGTCAAGTGTGATCCGATCGCCCTCGACTCCCACGGCAATTGCCGCCGCTTGCATAGCACCAACCTCATCGTAGCTACCGTCGGGCTGACGGTCACCGCTCATCAAAAGCGTTTCACCGATCCCCATTTGGAACAAGTCGATTCCCGTATCCACGCGATCCTGCAAGCGTGCGCTCAAACGTCCGTCGTCATGCACCTTACAGCCCAGCACAATAACGTAATCGAACTCTCCCATCTCCGAAAGCTCCTCGCGCGATAGGATGCGCTCCTCCTCTTTGGCGCACATCGCCACACTTAAGAGCAAACAAATTCCACCTACTGCCAAAATACTCCCCACAACCAACGCGCACCAAGGAAGAAGGCGTTGCCAAAATTTCTTTTGACAAGTCAACGCCTTCATATGCGCAAGCAAATTTCTCACAGGCGCAATTACCTGCTGTAAAAGCGACTTCTTTTCGTTTTTTGGGAATGGATTTGGCACAGACAAACTCCTTCTCTTGACGGTTTGCAAATCTTGTAAGAATAGTATAGCAGAAGCATTGCATCCTGTCAACCCTTCAAGAAAGCTCCTCTCGCAAAAATGCCAGAATCTTTTTTTCCTCGCGCGAGATCTTGACCTGCGTCAGCCCCAGCACCGATGCCGTTTGCTGTTGCGTCATATTTCGGTAGTAACGCATCAGAACGATCTTGCGCCAAAGTGGGGGCAGGCGCGTAATGCACTGTGCCAGGGCAATACGGTCACAGATCTTCTCGCTTTCGTTTTCGCTGTCACTATCCGCGATCACGCCCTCATAAGTCACCGAATCCTCACCGTAAACAAAATCCGAAAGAGACGTCACGGGCGAGATCGAATCCAATGAAATTGCCGCTTCCTCTACGCTGACTCCGCAACGTTCTGCAAGCTCCGCAATTCCGGGATCTCTCCCCTCCTCGGCAAGGATCCTGTTTTTTTCATGGATCAGTGAGATCCCCTGCCTTTTATAAATACGGCTGACCTTGATAGGACCGTCATCCCGCAAATGTCGGCGGATCTCGCCAACAATGAGAGGAACGGCATAAGTCGAAAAAGCCGTTCCACGCTCCAAAGAAAAGGATCGGATCGCCTTGACCATTCCAATGGTTCCAATCTGCACCAGATCTTCGTATTCGGTTCCCCGATCCAGAAAGCGCCGCGCGACCTGACGTACAAGCCCAAGATTTTCCTCGACCAAAGCGCTTTCCGCATCGGGATCTCCGTCACGCACGCGTTCAAGGAGCGCCACGTTACGCTCATGTATGGATGTTTGTTCCATGCGATCACCTCAAATAGCGTTGTTGTAAGCAAGCTTACTTATGTAACCGCTTGAGAAGTGTGACCGTCGTCCCCCTTCCGACACGGCTGCTCACACGCAGCTCGTCGCAAAAATTCTCCATAACGGTAAAGCCCATGCCGCTCCTCTCTCCCTCTGCATCGGTCGTAAACAGCGGTTCACGCGCTTGTTTGACGTTCTCAATGCCGCATCCGCGGTCACGGATCTCAATCTGTATCAGTCTCCCCTCGCAAAGCTTGACATCGATGACGATCTCGCCGTCCGTTTCGCGATAGGCATGCACGATGCAGTTGGTCACCGCCTCGGAGACCGCGCATTTGATGTCGGCAAGCTCCAAGGCGCTTGGATTAAGCTGCGCGCAAAATGCCGCCACCGCCGCACGCGCCATGCCTTCATTGACCGATAGCGACGGCAAGGTCAAGCTCATTTCGTTTTCCACCGCCGCGCTGAAATCCACTCTGTTGCTCTTCATACTGTTTTGATCTCCTCTTTTTTATTTTCCTTTTGATCGTAATATCGTAACCATCCGCTCCATCCCTGCCAGCTTGATCATTTTCATCACCGCAGGGCTCGGATCAAGTATAGACAATGTTCCACCGAACTTTTTCAAGAGCGCAAAGCGCCCCATGATAAGCCCCAATCCCGAACTATCCATAAAATCCACCGCGGAAAGTTCCAGCAGTACCCGTTCCGGTCGCTCAGCAATGATTTTATCGTCAATTGCCGTTCGAACGTTTACAGCACTGTGATGGTCGATCTCGCCTCCGATATGAATGACAAAGGCATCTCCGCGCGTCTCATACGTTACTTGTCCGCCCTTTTTGATCATGTTTCTCCTCCTCCAAAATTGTAAGGCTTGTCTTTTTTCATATTCTATCATATCAAGAGTAAAAAAATTGTCGGAGTGTGGTAGCTTTTTTAAAGTTATCAAAAAAAGAACGGTATCTGCATGATACAGATACCGTTTTTTGAGAAGCAAAAAATATACGCCGCAGAGATTTAACCTCTGCGGCGTATATTTGTCAGAGAAATCAGTCGGCGTATACGCTGACCTTCTTCTGAGTCTTGGTCTTGTGCTCAAACTTAACTCTACCGTCGATCAGAGCGAACAGAGTGTAGTCCTTGCCTACGCCAACGTTTTCGCCGGCGCAAACTGCGCTACCTCTTTGTCTGATGATGATATTGCCGGCAACAACTGCCTGACCGTCAGCCTTCTTAACGCCAAGGCGCTTGGACTCACTGTCACGGCCGTTCTTGGTAGAACCGACACCCTTCTTATGAGCAAAGAACTGTAAACTGAGCTTCAACATCATTCTTTTCCTCCTAAAATTTTGTGGATTCTTGTGAGAATCGGGCTGTGGCGAATTATTCTTCGTACGGCTTATCTACAACAGAGACGTCGAGATAATCCGCATACTCCTCAAGCATGTCACTGAGCTGACAGTAGTACCCCATCATAATTCCCGATACCGCATATCTCTTGTAATCGTCCGACTCATACTCGGGCAATGCCGATTTGGCACGCACCGTGATGCGAGTCGCCCCCTCGTTGATATCGTAATCAACCGAGGAAGAATACGCAACCTCAACGGTATTGATGAGAAACATCGTCATGGAAGAGATGGCGGCACACACGATGTCGTCCCCCGCCTCCGCATAACCCGCGTGACCTTGCTCCTCAAAGCCGTAGAATACTCCACCGCTTCTGAAAAACGTGATCTTGGTCATAACCGAACCGATTTTATAATCAGCCCTCGATCTTCAGGATCTGAACCTTGGTGAAAGGCTGTCTGTGACCGATCTTCTTCTTCTCGTTCTTCTTTGCCTTGTACTTCATAACGTAGATCTTCTTGTTCTTACCGTTCTTAAGAACCTTGGCAGTAACTTTAGCACCGTCTACGTTGGGAGCACCGACAACAAAGCCGTTGTCGCCCGACAATGCCTTAACGCTGTCGAACACGATTTCGTCTCCTTCGTTAACGTCGAGCTTCTCAACAAAAATAATGTCCTGCTCGATTACCTTGTACTGCTTTCCGCCGGTTTCGATAACTGCAAACACGAAAAGCACCTCTCTTTCTCTTAGACTCGCTGATGGGGGCGGTGTCTTTTGGACACACTTAAAAAAGCCTTTTTCAAGCGGCATATTATTATATCATATTTCCGACCCATTTGTCAAGTATTTTTTGCGATGTTTTTGCACTTTTTTCAAGTTTTTCGCGCCATTTTGAGGGTGATCACCGTATGCCCCGCATTGTCCGAAGAAAGTGAGCAATATTCCCATCCGTTTGGGAGCTTAACAGTCTCCCAGCCCGTTTTCAGAATTCGGTATTCGCCACACTCGTACCACGTTTCAGGTCGAAGATAGTCCAAATATTCTTCCAGAGCCAGCCCGCTATCCATGATCAGATGCCCATGCGGCTCTCCGACATAGCGCAAATGCCACGGCTCGTATGAGATTCCCGTGATCTCCTCTTTTCCTTCGGGATAACGGATGATAAATCCGTATTCCCCGCAAATGCGTTGGACCTCACGCCCTGCCTCGGTTTTGAGAAACGCGCTTCCGCCAAAGCCTTTCACGTACACGTCCAGCGCCAATCCCGCCTCATGTTCACTGCATCCGAGCGGCGCGGCGATCCCCGCCTCACTCTCTGCAATGATCTGTTCCTGCTCCTCGCGTGTTCGATAGTCGGCGGAAACGTAGATCCGCATGCCCGTACGCTTTTCGACCTCATCCCTGAGCGCCACATACGCCGCGATCATCTCGGGATGCATCCGCGCGCCGTTGTACTCTTCTAATAACGGAACGTAAGATTCGGGCAACGGATGCGTGGCATTCACCAGCATCAAAAGCGTTGAATCCACCACATTTTCTGTACCTTTCAAATCCGCAAGCTTCCATTCGGTAAAGTCATCTTCAAGAGGACTGGGATGCAACGCGGGCGCTTGATCCGTTCGCATTGCCATCTCGATAGAAAAGCGCCAATCGGGTCTTGCCCATAAAGCGCCGACACCTCCCAGTAGAATGGCAAGTGCTACCGCCGCAAAAATCCGGCGGCGGACGATCCTTTTTGATCGTGTCATCCATATCCCTCCTATCAAGATGACCGAGGCACTTGATACAGTTCGGTGCCTCGGTCAAAGCATTGCATTATTCGTAAATTGCTTCCCAAACGGGATAAAGCGTCATATCGGCAGGCACCATGGTAAGGTCGGTAAACAGCCCGTTGATCGAAGGATCAAACGATCCGTCGCTCGCGCTCCAACCTACAAAGCGGTAACCGATGATCCCCGCAGCGATCTCCTCGTCGGTCGGGGTTTTGACAGGCTTGGGAATATCCTTACCCGAGGTGGCAAAGGAATGTCCGCGATTGACCTGCACCATTCGAGAGTCAAGCGGGGGCAGATTGTCATCCCAATGTACATTGACTTGACCTGCAATCGAGAATGTAACGTACACAGGCTCGTCGAACACCTCCAGATCGGTAACCAACTGCCATACGCCTCCCACCATCAAGTAAATGGCTTTGTTCGTCAGATCGAAATAGTAGTCGCCGTTGTTGCCCTCGGTTCCCTTGTCGTTCGGGTTTCCGTTACCGTTAAGCCATGGACTGGGCTTATCGAACGGGATTTCGGCAGTTGTGGCATCCGTATAAGTAACCAACATCAAAAAGCGGCTGGGATCATCAGGGTCTTCGATGACCTGCATCTCTTGGATGCCAACACCCTTGGGAATGACTTTCTGGTATACGTCACCATTGTTCATGACAATATCCATATCAATATCGCCATTTTCCTGATATTCCAAATCAATACGCTCGATGCCAACAACCGCAGGGATATATCCTGCTTCCTGTTCGGTTCCATCGGTGTATATCACGGTGATCTTAGTTCTTCCGTCCGGTTGCGGCGCACAGAGCACCTTATCAACACCGGTGCCGTCAATCCCGTCCATGACCTCGATCTCGGTTGTCAGATCCCCGTTGGTCTTTTTAAACCAGAATTTGGTTCCGATTTTTTCCTGTGCATCGTTAAGAATATCGCTTTTTTCAATATCAGCAATACTGATACCGTCCAAAAGATTGACACTGGCAAGAGGGGTATCCGCTCCCTCAAGGTAGAAATGAACCGTTGTGCCAAGGCGATTGCCATGTTCGTCCGTCCATTCCTCTTGATCAATGCGGTTGATGCTCTTTCCGGGCTCTCCCGCCTCACCGGGATGAATGGTGAACGGCGTCAACTCCGTCTGCTCTTCATTATCCAAATAAAGCGTTACCGTGGTCTCTTTGGTGGTGGGATCAACGAAATAGTTGATGTCCTTGATTCCGGCACCCGAATCACCGTCCGCTCCTTTGGGAAGCTCAACGACTTTGTAGGATTCATCCGAAAAATTGATTCGAAGTCCCGGAGTTCCATCCTCAAAATCTTCACGGTAAGCGGACGTGATACTCAAACCGTCCTTCACCTGCACCTTCAAAGGCTCCAATGACTCATCGGTATAGGTGATCGTCATCGTTTGCGTGCCTTTGCCGTCGGTCGTCAGGCGGATCCCTTCAATTCCGGAACCGTTATCACCCTTGTCACCTTTATCACCCTTGTCACCTTTATCTCCTGTAACCGTTGGGAAGATGAAGGACTCCGGCTCGGCATCCAGATAATAGAAGGTAACGCGAACGGAACCGTCCGCCAGCGTTTCGATCTGGACGTCTTCCATCGCCAAAGAATCCCCGCCCATCAAGCCGCAGGAAGAGAGCATCGGCATCAAAAGCGCGGCAATCAAACATATCGACAATAAAAATTTCTTTTGCATCAATTTACCCTTGGTTATGATCTCTCAAGTCCGAGACCTGCGGGGTCTCACCATAGAGATAACCGTTCCCTTTCATACATACAAATCGAAATGGCTCAACGCCTGTAACCACCGTTACCATCTTTTGCAGCATTCCCCGGATGCCGGAAAGGCTTTCCAACGGATTCGACGGATCAATGACCGTTTGTTGTGACAGATAGCTGTCTGCCCAGTCAACCGAAAATTCAGCATTCAGGTTTTCCGCATGCTCCAAGCCGTCAAAACGAACGGTGGAAAGATTCAAGCCGCCGCCATAAAACGCAACCGCAACATTCAGATAGGACTCCCCGTTATGGCTATAAATACTGCCCTTCTTTGCCGCATCCGCATAAAGCATGGATTTGAGCGGAAAGATATCGTCAATGGTAACTTGCGGAGCTTGATTTTGTTTGTCGTCCGATCCAATTGGATTCTTCTCCAAGAAATCCTGCGCAAAAACGGAAATGTTTTCGTTGATCAAGCCGCCAAAATCCATCTCTTCGGAAGTTTTATAGTCATAGAATTTGGTCGATCCCGTAACGTGCAGATCCACAGGATAGCTGATTCCCGACACCTTTGTGGGCGTCAAAGGAATCGCGCAAAAAGAGGATTCCTCAAACAGTGAAAAGAAGGTGGTAATAACCGACGGAGATTCGGTATACAGGAACGGACCGTTAAAGGAGCTTTCCATACAAATGGAAGAAATACCGCTGCGATAGAACAGCGTATCCCGAACCTCCATGGAACCACCGTAACGGAGCGATTCCGCACCACCGTTGAGCGCATCCTGCAAAGCATGAAGCCCTGCCTTCATTTTCGCGATGTCATATTCTCCAATCAGATACGTGTTGAGCATATTATCGCCCATTCCGCCATCCGAATTCA
The DNA here is from genome assembly GCA_045632805.1 of Eubacteriales bacterium. Lineage (GTDB taxonomy): Bacteria > Bacillota > Clostridia > Oscillospirales > CAG-272 > UMGS1865. Next base: position 11,948 of record JAZQXI010000085.1, read on the forward strand.
GGAACTCGTTCAAGGTCATCGTCTGCGTTGCGCCCTCGTGATCGGTGAACGTGAAGCTCTTGTCACCGTCCACGGGAATATACTCGTTAGAGCCTGCCACCAACAAAAAGTTGAGCGCATTTTGCAACAAACAATTGTCGATCACGGTGTTTTGCGAGGAAAAGGCGCGCACAACGTGCTTACCGTTTTGCAAAACAGAGTTGGAAACCGTTACGTTGTCTCCCAAAATTTCCATGACCGTACCCACGTACTGCAAATTGGAGAAAGTGTCCCCGATATCGCAGTTTTTGAGGTTGATGTCATTGATTTGAATTCCGTCTCCCTCTACGTACATACCGATATTATCCTGCCCGTAAGCCGTGATGATCGGCATATTGTTGGGTTTGCCCAAGCAATAGAACGGAAGCGGTCCGCGGAATAGATTGGCATCACTCAGTCCGTAAAAGACATAACCGTCAGAAGTAGGCGTTTCGGCATACGGGAACGTCAGATTATGCAGATTGAGTGTATAACCGTTTCCGTAAAAGTCCTTTTGCACGTGCAAGCCTACGTTGACCATATCCGTCACAGCGCGGTAGTTAAAATCATTTTTCTCCTTTACAAACGCATTCCACTGATCAATGTAGGAGCGATTGTAGGTGGTCTCAAATTGATAGACATCCTTCGCAAAGAAAAAGTCTCCTGTTTTCGCATTATAATTTTCATAACGCCCAAACAGCTCAATATTATTCGCGCGTTTGATCGGCTGCCCGTTTTGCGTCACCACCTCGCCACGATCTGACATCACGTAAGTGTTTTGCAAGGACTCAAAGGACTTGCGCAACACCACGATCTCGCCGTTTTGGGAGCGGTTGGTGCAATTCAGAAGATCATCATAGGTGTATACGTTGACACCGTTGTCAACCACCTCAAAGCGATAGGTATACGACGTTTTGGTGTCATCCTCCTCCAAGCCTGCCGTAACCGTAAACTCCGCATGCCCTTCCTTAAGGATGCTCAGCTTACCGCCCTCGGGATCCAATTTGATATTGGAAGTTTGAGAAGCGACCTTCATGGTTTGCCGAATTCCTTCGGGAAGACAAACGATCTCCAAATCAACGGACGCGCCGACTTTTTTACCGTTTTTGAGGTCGTATTCCCCATAATACAGGGTGTTTTCAATGTTGTTTTGCGAGCTTTGAATTTTGGTTCGCGCAAAGATGACGCTGTTTTTATAAATAATGACTGTGGTACGGCGTGTAATGTTTCCTTTGGCGTTGGAGCAGGTCAGATAGACCTCGCCCTCGCTATGCGTGCGCAAATAATAGCTTCCGTTATCATATTCGATCGAAGCATGCGGCTGTGCATCACCGTCGGAATTTTTGACCGCCCATACCAATTCATTTCCCTCTGCCAACGGGAAATTAGAGGTTGTCACCCCCACTGCGCGCAAAGGATAACGCGCATCCCCCAATTTAAATGCCTCAATATCGGAATACTCCCATTCGATATAAGCGATATCGTTTGGGAACACCTTGAAGGTGAGATTGACCGTAATAACGCCCAAAAGCGCGATTACATAAGGCAACAGAAGGAGAATGGCTATGTTTTTCTTTTTCATATTAGTTCACCATTTCCAAATCCATGAACAGATTTTCCAGTTTGCGTTTGATATGAATCACGTGTGGCGCTCCCAAAAGCAGGAACACAACACTTCCAATCAAATATGCGACCCAAATCTCTGCCCCGAAAATGCAGCTTACCAGAGCCACTGCGAAAAAAGAGAACGGGAGCAGATAGGAGTACGTAACGGAGAGGACGGTGGAACGCGGACGGCTGTTGGTAATCCGCATCTCTTCCTTTAGAGAGACAATATCAAAAATCGCCAATAGAATCCACGTCATAAAGAGTGAGCAAAATGCCGTCAGAGGCGCGAGCGTTCCGCTGAAGAAAAGAACCGCCACCGTAACGATCAGCGATACGCTGGAAAGTCCGAACGGAACCAGCACCTTGGTCGCCAACTGCACCAAAGGGGAGACGGGGATGGTTTTCATCACACGCACGTTTCCCTTTTCGATCTGAATATAGTTGCTTGCGCCTTGATTGATAATCAGCGTAAAGAGCATCACGATGAGCATATCGATCAGCGGCAACAATTCGGGAAGCGCAATCATGTAGTACGAAAACGCGCCGGAGGTCAGGACGGAATTCAGCGAATTGATAATGACGTAAACCAGAAACGGCTGCACGATCAAAAGCCCCGTAAAGGAAAGAATGTTGTTGGAATCCTTAAAGAGCAAAAAAAGTTCTTTTTTGATCAGCGCAATATAAGGATTGGTAATGCAGAGTTCGTCCTTGATCTTCCCTGCTTTTTGATGAATCGCCACACTGCGCAGGTAAGCAAACGAAAATACGATCAGCGAAACGCCGAGTACAAAAACGCCTCCCGCGATGCAGGCATAGGAAAACAGACGTATGGTGCTTCCCGTAAAGAAAGAATCCACCAAAAAATTCAGCGGCACAAAAAAGCTACGCGCTTGAATCAGCGTTTCGATGGAGTTTTTGGTAAAGATTGCATTGATATTGTTGTTGACAACCAACTCCATAAAAATTCCCAGCACGTGATTGTACACAATGCATCCGCCGATCATCAAAAGCAATGCCAGCGAAAATTGCACGATCATATGCTTTTTGAGGAAATCCGAAAACAACTTGTACGGATACACCAGCACCAAAGCCACGCCCCCCTCAAAAAGGAAGGACAGCACAGGATAAAAAATACCCGCATAATAGAACCACATCTGCTTTCCGACCAGCAGTCCGTAAGAGACCAAAATCGGATAGACCAGCAAAAAGGTCATCACATAGTGTGAAAAAAACAAAAATACCAGCTTGGATGACACGATTTGCGCATTGGTCACGGGACGGCGCACCAGCTGCTCAATATCCTTTTGATTGAAAAAGAGCTTATTGGCATGCATGGTATTGATAAATATCATTAAGCAGGAAATAATAAACAAAAACAGCGTCAAAAACGGAATGCTTGCATTATTGTAGTGTTGGATTTTATCCAATATCGTGGTAAAGATGAATAGCTCGATCCCCACCACGAACGCCGCCATCAAAATAGTAGCAAGCGTGGATAAAAGCTTCTTTTTGACACCGCCCTCTGCCGAAAACAGCAGCTTGAAATCCTTGGCAATAAGTGTCAGCATGGATTATCCTCCGTATATATCCAGGAAGAGCTGCGGCAACTGCTCGCGTCTCTCCGGCTCCTTCTTCAAGTCGTAAACGACCTTAACGACACCGTCGTTGATGATGGCAACGCGGTCGCAGATGGCGGACACAAGCTCAATATTGTGCGAGGTCACAAACACGGTCTTTCCGTGATTTGCATATTCGCGCATCATCTTTTTCAGTGCCTCCTGCGCCATAATATCAAGTCCGACGGTTGGCTCATCAAGAATCCAGATGTTGGGATTGTGCAAAAGGCTTGCAACCAAGCAAAGCTTTTGCTTCATACCGTGAGAATATCCCGAAATGTGATGTGCCAAATCCGACTCACTCAACTGAAGCCGATTGCAAAGATACTTGTGATTACCTTGAAATTCAGTCTCGGTCAGATGATAGATGCTGGCAATAAACTCCAGATAATCATACCCCGTCATCACCTCATAGCAGGTCGGTTCACTCGCAACGTAGCCATAAGACGCCTTGACGTCTACCGCCTCGCGGCGCACATCATAGCCTCCAACGGTAATACTGCCGCTGTTAAAGCGTTTGGCACCGATCATACAGTCGATGGTCGTGGATTTACCGATACCGTTTCGCCCGATAAAGCCAAACAGTTCACCCGGATATACCTTCAAATTCAAGCCCTTGAGTACCTTTTTTTCTCCATAGGACTTGTGTAACTCATGAATTTCGATGGCGTATTCCAATTCATCCGGATCTTTTTCGCGAACCGTAGTATCCTCAACGGGGATGGATATTTCAGGCTTCTTCGCATCGGGCATATTGACAGAAACGGGAACAGCGTTCTCGCCCTCTCCCATCGACGCCGATGCCTCAACCGAAATCTGATCTGCATCAAGCGTTTCCTCCGCTACCTCTCCGCGTTCCGCACGAAGAAGCTCACGAACTCTCGCCTCTGCCTTGGCTTTTGCCAACGCTTGCGCACGCGCCGCACTCTGCGCACGCGCAATGGAATTGGCACGCGCCTGTGCCTCTCTTGCCGCCTGTTGCTTTTGGCGCATCAAAGAGAGTTCTTCGGCAGTTTGAATCGGCTTTCCCGCCGATTTTTTATGTTCTTGCTTGTTTGCCATAACCAACTCTCCTTAATTTCAAGAACCAAAGGTTTTCGTTGCCCTCTTCGTCAGCAAAAAATGCAAATGCGGAACCGCAGTTTGCGCAATGACGGATATTTTTCTCATCCGCATTGACTGCGGGCTTCTGACAAGAGGGACAGAAGGTACGGTACAACGCCAAGCTTGCGCGGCTTCCCGCAAGCTTGCAGGAAAGCCACTCATCCATGACCTCTTGCTCGGAGAGCGGATTGTGATACACGGGTTGCGCAAGCCCTTCCACATATGCCATATTCCAAAGCGAAATGGCTTCGACAGTGGTGTAAACCGCTCCGTCATTGGGAATTTCCGCCAACTCCGAAAAAGAGCTTTGCGGGCTGAACAGCAACAGGTGGGTTGCACGTTTGGTCGTACTGTATTTGACAAATTTATGCTCGACAGAAAGCAAAATCCCCTCGTTTTTCCCCCACGGTGCAAATTGTACACGGTAGAGCGAATTCTCCAACATCATGGGAGATGGGATCAACTCTCTGTTTTCGTCGAATTTCAATTGACCGGGATCCTCACACAAAACAAACCCCGATGCGCTCAAAGAACGCAATAGCAGCATATAGTAATGGATGCCGAAATCACGAAGGAGAGACTCCTTGTCGGGATAGGTGATGAGGGAGCGGTAAAATTTAAAGCAAAGGTTATATAAACGGTCCTTAAGCAAAATATTAGTAGGATGGACCGTCCTCAAGGTGATGTATTTTCGATTGACGGTCTTATAAAACCGTGTGTTTTGGATGAAGCTGATCTTCTTGTTCAGCTTGCGAATTTTGGAGAGCGCAACCGATACGTTATGCTCATCCAAAGAAAGCTGTTCCTGCCCACAGAAGGTTTGGATCAAGGAAGAATAGAAGCTCTCATACTTCCCAATCTCTGCATGCAGCAGCTTTACCAGCATGACGATGAAACGATTTTCATAAATACACAAATCGTCAATGCTTTGATGATAATGAACAAATTCGGGAACCATATGTGTCCCGTCCTGTTTCCAAAGCTTGGGGTCGCGCAAGGTTTCCAAGAACGTATCGGCGGATACGGCATTGGCAAACTCGGTGCGCAAAACAATGTCCTCATGCTCGGTGGAAATATGCGGATGTCCTGCAATTGAGGCGATAACGCTGAGTACAAAGGAGATCTCGTCAAAATACTTCAAGTCGCTTCGGAACGAGAGATCCTGCAGGGGCTCAAAAGAAAACTCCCCGATACGGTTAAAGAAAGCACCGTACGTATCGCACTCTGCCGCGTAATGATTCAATTTTGCAACGGTACGCTTGAGATACCCTTCTTCAACGATTCTCATGTTTCTTTTGTCCCCTATTAAACAAACGGATTCTTTCACAGCAGCACAGATGCACTGCTGTGAAAGAATACTCAAAAATCAAATCAAAGCTTTCTGATCAAATTACGGATTGCCTTTTCGGATCTCTTAAAGACACCGGGACCGTACGTGGACTGCAAGAGCTGCATCAATTGATTGAGCGCGCCCTTGACGTATTCCTCAAATCTACCCTCCAGCTTTACCAGCACCTTGCGCGCGAACAGGAAGTCAAGGATGTCCTCCTTAGAGCCGCCGCAAGCGATAAAGGTGGGAACGAGATTGTCGATCTGCGTCATGATACGGTTACCGAAGGTAATGTCAAACTGATCGTAAACAAATGCGGTCAGTGTCTCCAGCTTTTCGTAGTCGCTGTCCTTCATGCGGTTTTCCTCGTTTGCGATGGCATCCGCATAGAGGGATTGCAGCTTGGAAGCACTGAGCGAAATGGGAGAGACCTCGTCGGTGACCTTAAAGGGCTTGTTACGATAATCGAAATCAATCGTAATCGCACGGTCATACACCTTATCCGCAATCGAGAAGGTGGAATCGTCCTTGTTTGCCGTTCCGACAAAATAACAACCGGGCATAATGCGGATTGTACCGTCAGCAATCTGATCGGGCGGTACAAAGCCGTAAGGCACCTGAAGCAAACGGAGCTTCCACTCCTCCTTCGGATATTCCAGAACTGACAACAGGTCTGCAAAATAGTACTCGACACGCGAAATATTCATCTCATCGAGAACGAAGATATGGATCTGATCGGGATGATAATTTGCGTGATAGAGTTGAAGCAGGAAGTCAGTCTCGGAATAGGTCTTGGAGAATTCGTTAAAAAATCCGAGAATGCTGGATTTATCTCTCCACGTTGCCTGTACAGGGGTAAAGAGCAATCTACCGCCGACAAACTTGGAGAAATAACGAGGAAGCGAGGATTTACCCGTTCCGCTAAGTCCTTCCAGAATCATAAACTGGGATGCGGAGAATGCACTGATGAAGACACGGATGGTGTCCATATCGAAGTACAAGCCTTCCTCTTTTGCCAGATAATTGCGGAATTTTACACACAGCTCCTCAAGCGAGATGTCAACGGATTCGCGCGTCGGACGTACCGTGTAATGATAGTGAATATCCATTGCGGAAAGTGCCGGGAACACCTTTTCACGGTCGCCAAGCTCCTCAGTGGAGTGGATATCCGAAAGTGCTCCGCCGCCAAAACCGCCGACGCCCGCAGCCCCCGCGGTTCCCGCGGCACCCGTAGCACCGCCTGCGGAAGAAGCGCCACCGCCATAACCGCCCAAGCCTCCCATACCGGGAGCGCCCGACATCAATTCGTCGGAATCAAAGCTGGAAGTTACGTCAAGATGCTCAAAGTCATCTTCCTCTTCCACCACATCAACATCGTTCTTCCCAAAGAACTTAAAGGGCTTATCGATGAAGATGAAGTTCACGAAAAACATGATGATCGCCGCACAAAGTCCGCCGACCATGCAGAACAGGATCGTTGCCAATGCAACGGAGTTCCACAGGAACAACAGCAGGTTTCCGATGTTCTCCCCTGTTTTTGGCGAAATCATCAAAATGCTAACGCCAACAGAAAGCAGAACGCAGACCAGGAATGCAACACCGTAGGCGATCCAAGCCTTCCAGTGATAGGTCTTAACCTTATTTTCGATCGCATAACGGCGGATAAAGAGAACCGCCGCCGCAAACAGCGAGATGTACACTGCAACCAACATCAAACCCACGTATCCGGCACCCGGAATGTCAATCGGCTTAAAGTTGAGTGCGAGTGCAACTTTATTAATGATATTTCTGGAATTGATAATGCTGTGCGTGCCCTCAATACAGATACCCGTGAACATGACGACAACCGAGTACAAAAGAACGATCGCAAGGACTATCAGATTCTTACGCGTAAAATAATAATTTCGTTTCAAGGCGTTTCTTCGTCCCCTTCTTCAAAATTGATAGGAAGCTCCTCTTCCGTATGCGTCCCGTCGGCATCAAGCACGCGAATTGCCGCGGAATTGGATTTTTCCAGGTAGGACGTATCTGTGATTTCGTCCTTGCCGATGAATCCTTTTTCATTAAAACGGTATGCATATCCTTTATAGTAAAGCGTCTCGGTAAATTCCGCCTCAAACGCGCCTGCCTTCTGCATCGGATCAAGCTCGATGGATGCACAAAGATATCCCAATCGTTCCTTTTCCCGCTCCTCCACCTGTGCATTGCTTCGATCCAACATCAAGAGGCAATATACAAGGGAAAGCAAGGTTACAATTCCGCCAACCGATTGAAAAAACATGATAAACGAACCCACAACAGGGATTCTCGTATCGGTATAGCGTCCGATGATATCCTTTAAAGCAGGAGAAAACGCATCGCTTTGGTTGTTGGAGTCGCCGCGCGTTTCATAACACATTGTGCCGTTTTCGTATTTGATACCGATGATGCGGTGGATCACGTTCTTTCCCGTGTCATCCACAAAAGCGATGACGTCGTAAAGAGCAAGATCCGCATTTTCATCCACGCGCTCAACAAAGATCATATCGTACGTATCGAACTGATTGTTCAGATTCTCCTCATCAAGATAATCATTTGCTTCATGGCGCTGACTCATCGAGCCGGATGCAACGACCATCAATGCACGGTCATCCAGCATCATCACGTTGCCGTTGATCCGATTCCAGATCGAGAGGATAAAGATCGGGATCAGAAGGATCAAAACCGCGTAAAAACACACCCCTTTGACAATTTTCCACACCTTGCGGCGAATCTTTACCGACGGTTGACAGGAATAGATGTAGTCATCCATCAAATCGATATCGCGTTTCCCCGTGGCAAGCTCTTTCAGAGTTGCCTTGACGTAGCTGCGATAGAGAATGGTAAAAATCGCTGCAAAGGTGACAACGCCCATGGACGTGGCAAGCGCGGCGATGATTTCAAAAGAATTCATTTCGTCGTGTTAGCTTGATAATCAGCCTGCGGAAGCAACAACCTTGATATGGATCTTTCCTTCATAGGCTGCCTCAAGATCCTCGCTACCCGTAAGGGTCTCGCGGAACTCCTTCATCTCAGCCACCATCACGCTGTCAGCAAGCTCTTTACCCTTAACAGCGTAGTCCTCATAGGTGATTTCACCGCCCTCTTCCTCGGGCTGAATCTCCTTGGTACGGGTCGAATCCGTCATGGTATCATAGAATTCCGCAGGGTTCTTGCCGCCGAAGAACTCGCCCCATTCAAATTCCAACGTGTAGGAGAAAGTTCCTTCCTTGGTTTCCGTATCATAATCGTAATTCAAATTATTGGTGCTTTCACTCTTATCGTAAAGGATGGTCAGCGTACCCGCTTGAGCAATAGAATCTGCAACGCCCTTGACCTTAATGTACTTCTTGGCAACCGCGTCACGCAAAGACTGAGGAAGCTGAATGGTAAGTGTCAGGGTTTCCAGAACGTCCGCGTTGGTAACCTTACCGCTGATGAGCATGGTCAGCTTTTGTTCGCTGTCAGAGTCAGCACGGATACGTCCGAGAACGCCGCTTTCCACCTCTGTAGCACCATCCACTGCATCGAAGGAGAGGATCTCTGCGGTATCCCAAGATGCCGCTTCGTCCTGTCCCTGCTTCTTCCACTGGTCAACCGTGACAACCATGGAAGCATCGGTAACGATACCAACTTCTACGGGAGCATCGTGCTGCACTTCGCTGTTGACGGACATGACCCACGCCGAGAAACCGGTGGAGATCATACCCACTGCCATAAAGATGGATACTGCAAACATAATCAGCTTGCGATTGTAGGCTCTTCGTGTGAATTTCTTCATTGTCGAATACCTTTCTCAAAGCTTTTCTTTGAGATTCCTTTCTTGGTTTGTTTTTTGTTTTTGATTTGATTTGTTGACTGAATAGATGTATATAAACCGGAAAAATCCGGGGGTTTTTGGGGCTTTAGGAAACTACCCAAAGAGAACCGTTCCACTTCAAGGTCTTAGCAAGTCCGCCGCTGTAGAACAAGAGACCGTCAATAGAACACGTGGTGGTACCGCTGACAATATTGGCAGTATCGACACCGCTTGTGGCATTGTAGGTTCCCGCATAGAAAACGTACTGATTTCCGTTTGCATCGGTAACAAACTTTGCGTTTCGTCCCGCGGTATCCTTGCAAACCGTAACGGCAATAAAGGAAGGATTAAAAGTAATCAAGTCCTTGCCTATGGTTTTTTCCGTAGGACTATCACCGTATGCGGGAAGCGTTGCCCCCGAAAGGATCGCATACGTAGCGCCATCTTCCGACGTAAAAATACCGTTTGTATAATTGAAGCTACCAACGATCGGCGTTGACATCGACTCATCATACAGATAGGAAATTCCATCGGAAGTTAGCGGGAGTGCATAATAGTGACGGATTTTGGCAATTTGGTAACCGGAACCCTTTCCCATGATTGTTCCGCCGCCAACATTACCCGTACTGGAGTTTGCAATCGCGCCAAACGCACCGTAGGTGCGCATTTTTACATTTGCCCCTGCAAAGTCAGCCGCTTGGAGACTCTCGGCATTCCACGCAGCTGCTTGCTCCATGTTGGAAAGCTTAAAATCGGTAAGATTGATGCTACCCGAAAGCACATAGTCGGCATTATTTCCGCCTTCAAATTCAATCGTGCCGAAGATGTTGACGTTGGAAGAGTTGTAATAATTCCAAAACCGTCCAAAGGTTGTGCCATACACCATGCCGCTCTTGTTGGTATTAAAGGAAACCTGTCCCCGCTGCACGTTGTATGAGGGAGCGAAAATCCCCGCAGAGAGATACTTAGAAACAGCCGCACAATAATATACGCTTGCCGTTGTAATTAGTATATTAACACTTCCCTTTACATCTTGAAAGGCCTTTTGTGCTGCCTTACCGCTTTCTTTATAGTAAGACATTTTCAACACGCTATTGGAGTCCAAGGTCAAGGTTGCGCCGGGCATCACGATGATCTGCTGTTGCAATTCGAAGACCGAATCCACAAGAATAACGTCCGTCATAGGACTGATTGGGAAATTAACACGTGCCAAATCCAAAACTGTGTCAATTTCCGCATTAACTCCACTTACACTCAAAGTGTCCTTCAAAACAATTTGCGGCGCTTGGAAATTGATGTACACGTCATGGAACGTAAATACGTTTTTGACGTTGACAAGCTGTGCTTCGATGTTGGCAGTTGCCGCCTCGGATGAGGTATTGGTATTCCCTTTCAAGTCGGTGTTCATTGTGGTAATGCGCACGGTTCCCTTCGTCGTTTTACCGCTTGCAGGCGTCACGTCGGGTTTGATGGAAAAGAGCGCATCAGAAGGTCCAAACACAGGCATGTAGTAGTTCATCATTCCGATATCGGGATGTAGATACAACATGCTATAACCCACAAGCGTTCCCGATTTTGTCGTAACGGTACCACTGCTATTGGTGCTCTCCGTTTGGATCTCAACCGTCGTTTGCATATAGGGAAGATTGTAATCTTCAAACGGAGAATATCCCATACCGTAGCTCTTCAGCGTATGCTGCAAGCCGCTCAAGCCGTAGATCAAAAGCTGTGTATAAACCTTCCCTGTGGGTCTGACAACAATCTTACCCGTACCGACGGAATCATAGATATATCCAAATGAATGAAGCGTTCCGTCAACGTAGAGTGTGTGTCCGTTCAAATCCAAAGCTACGTAATTATCTACAATGTAACCTGTCGGTCCTGCCGAACCGTTGGAATAGTTCCCTGTATATCCGCCAAGATAGAGATAAGCCGATGAATTGACGGTGATGTCATTTGCAAGCTTAACCGTGTAATCCCGCGTATTGTTGTCCAACGAAGCGGTCGCATCCGTTAAAGGCGTTGTATAAGCATACGTTCCATCACTGTTCTTCAAATCTACTACCGAGTTTTCTACAATTACAGGCTCAATCCCCTCTCTCGCATTCACGTCCGTGCGCCCATCGTTCATACACAAATTGAGCGTATCTCCCGATTCGATATCGGAGAACAGATAAAACACGTCTTCATGGAATGCCGAATCCCCTGCAATCGTGGTAGAGGTTGCACTCCCCGCACTGACATTGAAAACATCGTTTGTTCCGTTGGGAGCAAAGGAAGCGTTGAGGTCTTGCTTGCGGTATTGATCAAAGATTGGTTCAGGCGGATAAACAGTACTCCATTTGACCCAAATTTGAATTGGTGTGGGTGTTCCGTCCGCTTGATACGTAACAGATTCTTCGATGGTATAAGGGAACGACAGCGGTTCATATGTGCCATCGCTGTTTTTGGTATAATATCCGATCACGTAGCCAACGTATTGTTGCAACTCGGGGTCGGTAATTGTCGTAATTAATTGATCCTTTTTGGGTGCCGTAACCGAATCTCCCACACTCAACTTTGAAACCGTGAATGCGCTCTCATCATTTGTGGTCAGATTAGAATTTCCTTCTTTGACTAATTCCAACGGCTGATATTCGACATCAATATAAACTCGGTATGTATATGTTAGAACACACGTTGCACTGGTAGCGGTACATGTGTGTGCCGTACCATCGTTCGAGAAAAGGCTGCTACATTTGTGGGATGTTTGAGAAGTGCTTGAAGTTTGCGCAGAAAATTCCTCCGTGCATGCGACAATAGTAACCCAAGCTGTAACTGTTCTTTTATATTCAATGCCATCGATTTCCGTTTGTGTAGGATCGCCAATCGGTATATCCTTAACGATATTCAAATTAGATGTTGTTCTTGTTTCCGCAATAGAAGTTGCAGCAGTATTAGTAGTAAAGATATTATAATCCCAGGACGGTGCATCTAAAGTAGTGGCTATCCCATCAGCTAACGTGAATTCCGGAACAGAAAAAGAAAAGTTCGCTGTACATGTATCCGTTTTGTAACTACAGCGCCATCCTTGTTGAGTACAATAAGGGTTACTCATTGCAGCACCGTCGGCATCTGTTACAGTTGTCTCTTTTTCTGCTGTCGTAGCAATAGTTGCCGGATCGTCTACCTTAACACCGATATAATCAGGTTTCGTATCATCAAAAGCATAATACTCATTAAACGACTCCAAATCCACATTGCCATACATATTCTCCGCAAAGGAGTAGTACGCAATTGAGTGATTTTTTGCCCCCTGCTCTACTTCTTCCGCCGTTGTCGGCGTAATGCGCCAATTTGCGAAAACGTCTGCGGGGAGCATCGGGAGGACACAGCCCAACAGCAATACAATCGCCAAAATGCGCTTGCAGTGATTTCGTTTGAAAAATTCCTTGATACGCACGGTACTGTGCCCTCCTTTCTCTCATAACTTTTGCCGTCTGCGCGGCTTGTTGTTTTGTTATTTGATCTTTGCCGCAAAGGTATAGATCCAGTTTGCGGGAATATCAACACGTCCGGTCGTTCCCGGCTCAAATTCAAGCTCCGCGATCACGATCGGTGTTTTTAAGTTTCCGTTGCTGTCCTTGACCATATAATCCTTTGCAAGATTATAAAGCTGCACCAATGGAATCTCAATGGTTAACACATCCACATTGATTCTGCCCGACGAGTCAAAATTGTTGGAAAGATCCACCATGATGTATCGGTTGGGATAATCGTTCAGGGTCAGCTTGCAGAATTTAGGCGCATTGTAATGCGTCGTAACACCGTTTGCGGACTTGAACGTTCTTTGTGGCTTGTTTCCCGTGGGGTTGCCGTTTTTATCCAGCTCTATCTCCCTTGCCGTACAGGTCAAAAGGAGCGTTTGCTCGCGGTAATCGTTCTCGTTTGCCGCCATCGTCGCGGTATCCACGCTCAAAAGCATGGAAAGCGTGCTGTTTGTAGGCTGATATACGATTTCGCCGCCTGCCACGAGCGTTTCAACGTACCCAAACGAAGTCGCCTTTAACCCATCTGCCTCCGACGTCAACGCGATGCCGTACTCCTCCAAGACGTGAGCTTCCACATCATATGCCTCCGAGGTAAACGTCAGATAGGCATCATCTTGTATGTCAATCACGATCGACCACGACGCAAAGCCCGTGCAAAACAGCGATACGACCATCAGCACCTCGACCAGTGCGATGAGTTTTTTCGACATGGTTGCTTATAGTCCTCAGTTTGCAGACTCGGAGATCTCGATATCTGCGGCAACCGTCAGTGCATATTGAACGGCATCCAGCTCACTGACCTTGTCCAAGGAAGCCTCGGCAAGCTCCATCCACGTTTGTCCTTGTACATCATTGTAAAGAGGATGGGAATTATCCACAGCTACGTTCGCAGTTTTTGTATTAAAATAATCATAGGGATTCACGCTGTTAAACATCTGACCCCAACCGAAGTTCAGCGTGTAGGTAAGCTTACCGGTGGAAGCGTCAAAGTTGATTCCGTTTCCGCTACCGGACGTGATCACGCCATCCTCAATAACGATGGTCGCAGTCTGTGCCAACGGGAAAGTAACGTAGTTGGAATAGTTGGAAAGCTGCTGCGCCACGTCATCCTTAAGAATCTGGAAATCGGAAATCGTCAGCGTGATCGTCTCTGTTCTGGAAGCTTGATTGATCTGCTCCCAGTTGGTGATCTCAACGGTCAGCGTTGCGGAGAGATCCTCGTTTGCGCCGCCAATCAGCTGCAACCACGGATTTTCACCTGTGAAGGTGGGCGTAGCGGGGCTACCGAAGGTGATCTTGTCGTTAGCGGCAACCGTTGCTGTCATTTGAACAGAGTTGTTCTCTACGGTGTACACCTGGAACTGACCGTCAGCATTCACCGGTTCCGAGGGGGCAATAATAATCCACGCCGCGTAGCCGACTCCGACCATGCTCACACAAAGCAGCAATGCCAAAACAGGCATCATCCATTTCTTCTTCATCATTTTCTTTTCCTCCTAAAGGATGAATTTTTTTGTTTGTTCTGCTTATATACAATAGGTAGAAAAAACTCAAAAGACAGGATTTGACATCTTTCCCTATTGTTTGGGTCATTATAGCATAAAAAAGGCGTTTTGTCAACCAAAAACGGGGATTTTGGGCATATTGACGATGGTTTTGGACAATAATTCGACCCATATTTGGAAATATATGGTCGAAATTGAACTTTTTCCATCGAACTTTTTCTCAAAATCTGTTTGTTTTTCCATCTTCTACCAGTGATTTTATGCCCTTCCTCATCATTTGCCCATCAAAACCGCCTTCCACGTCACCCATTTCTGTAAGAATTCGGGTGTATTTCTATATTTTGTAAGTTTTGGATAAATGTTTTTTTGCTTTTTAAAGAAAAAAAGCGCTTTGCGCGTGTTTTTGACTCTTTTTTCATCAAAATTTCGTCGTTTTTTCGATAAATTTCTATGCCTCCAACTTTTTCCTTAAAGTTTTTAGGATAAAAGTGCGTCCATGTACCAATAATAGGTGTAAACCAAACAATTATCCCATTGGAGGCTCTTATGAAAGCAACCGGAATCGTTAGAAGAATAGATGATCTTGGCAGGGTCGTGATCCCCAAGGAAATTCGCAGAACCATGCGCATCCGCGAGGGCGACCCGCTGGAGATTTATACCGACCGTGAGGGAGAGGTCATTTTCAAAAAATACTCCCCCATCGGCGAGCTTGCCGCATTTGCAACACAGTACGCCGAAACCTTGCACAAAACCTGCTCTCTTTCCATTATCATCTGCGACCGCGACGCTGTGATCGCATGCTCGGGCGTTCCGCGCAAGGATTACAGTGACAAGACACTCTCAGAGGAACTGGAAAGAATCATTGAAAGCCGCTCTCTGTACGTTTATCATGACGGACAGGAGCCTGTTCCCGTGCTTGCCGAGGGCGGGACGTACTATGTCAATTGCGCCATGCCGATCATCAGTGAGGGCGACATCGCAGGCTGCGTGGCATCGGTCAGTGAACACCCCGCTACACAGCGCTCCGACGCACCGGCGGGCGAGGTAGAGACAAAGTTGATTTTGACAGCAGCAGGATTTTTGGGTAGACAGCTTGAGGGATGACTACTTTTCAAGAAAAGAAACGGGTTCAAATGCAAATGCATTTGAACCCGTTTCTTCGTGTTTTTTGCGACACGTGGCGTTTTTTTAACATTAAAGTCCCAAATCCGAAAGCAGTGCGGCGGCAGAACTCACTCCCTCATCCGACGCAGAAGCGTTGAGCTTCAACTCCTTTGCCACACGCTTTGCCCTACCTCCAAACAGGATTTCAAGCCACCGTTTGATCTGACAAAACGGATATAACCACGGATGTTTTTGCAGGATCGGATATTGCTTTTTGAGATGCGCATAGGGAAGAAAAATCCGCCCCATCAAATATTTGAATCGGCTTCCTTGCTTTGCTTGCCCCATCTGTACCTTTTGCTCGGCCGTGCCGTAAATCCCCGAATGGAAGATACAAGCACCAAAGCGCTCGGTCAAGCCGTCGCTTTCTTCTCCCGAAAACCACACCTCGCTTACGCGCTGCGCAGCCTCGGCAAAAGGCAAAAGTCCGCCTTTTTTTAACAACGTGTTGCGTTTTTCGGCGTCAAAGGCTATACGGTGATTGAGAATCCACAAATCAAGAAAGGGTCTTACACCGCATCCGGCATTTTCAAAATGCTTTGCCATGTGCGCAACGTGATAAAAATAATACATCTCATCAGAGAGTGTATAGGTCGCGTCAGCACCTTCCAATAGCGTTGCGTGGCTCCAGATTTCCTCCAAAACAGGAACGCTTCGTGCGGCTCTTCCTTCCTCCACAAGATCAAAATGGAGCTCGATATGTACCCCGCCGACCGACATCAATGAAACGTCGTGTGTTCCCTTTCCATGATATTGATAAGAGCCGCTTTGGGTCAAAGTCGCCACAGCGGTGTCAAGATCCTCGCTATGTACCAATATGTCAACGTCGCAGCTCGTGCGCATCCACGCCTCCGGATAGAGCGAGCGGATGACCGCTCCCTTAAGTGGTAAAAACGGAATTTTCGCCGCTTCTAAAAGGCTTGAAACCTCCTCCAAGGAATACCGCAACCTTTCGGCACGGTAAATTGCCAGCATTTGTTGCTTCTGAAATTTTCGTGCAATATCACCGTCTGCCAAAAGTCCAAGCGAGTCCAAACCGGCAGCGACAATGTGCGCCATGTCATGCGCTTTTGCCAGCCGATAGAGTGCCGTCAAATCCACGTTTGTCAACATTTCCGCAGGAAGTTCCTGCAAGTCAGCACCGCAGATCTCTTTTCGAATCAATGCCAACAGCATCTCTCGCTCGCTCATATGTTGCACTCCTTTCGGCTGTTTTTGCATTACGTTTGATAGAATTCGTGATACCACTCCGCAAACTTACGCAAGCCTGTGCGCAAGGGCGTTGCGGGACGGAAGCCAAGATCACGCTCCAAAGCCGAGGTATCGGCATAGGTTACGGGGACGTCACCCGCCTGCATGGGAACCAGCTTTTTGTGTGCTTCGAAGTCATAATCCTCCGGCAAAACCTTTGCGCGGATCAGCTCCTGTTGCAAAATATCCACAAAATCCAAAAGGTTTTCGGGACTGCTGTTTCCAATGTTATAAACACGGTACGGGGGGAGCGGCAACCCGTCCTCGCCGTCACTCTTTTCGGGAGCCGTTCGCATCACTCGCCAAACGCCTTCAACAATATCATCTACATACGTAAAATCGCGCTTGCAGTTGCCGTAATTGAAAATCTGAATGGTCTCGCCGCGAATGAGCTTATCGGTAAAGCCGAAATATGCCATGTCGGGTCTGCCTGCAGGTCCGTAAACGGTAAAGAAACGCAAACCCGTGGACGGGATATTATATAGCTTGGAATACGCATGCGCCATCAGCTCGTTGCTCTTTTTGGTTGCCGCATAGAGGCTGACGGGATTGTCCACCTTATCATCCGTGGAATACGGAATCTTTTTGTTTGAGCCGTAAACACTGGAGCTGGACGCATAGACCAAGTGCTTCACCGGGTACTTACGGCAAGCCTCCAGAATGTTATAAAATCCAATGATATTGCTTTCCATGTAAACATCCGGGTTGGTAATGGAATATCGTACGCCTGCCTGTGCCGCCAAATTGACAACGACGTCGAAGGAATACTCCTCAAACAAGCGATTGATCAATTCACGGTCCGCAAGATTCCCCTTGACAAAGATCCACTCTGCGTCAGGCGTTTGCTCTGACAGCGACCGGATTTCTGCAAGACGGTACTCCTTAATCGCAGGATCGTAATAATCGTTGACGTTATCAAGACCCACAATACGGATCCCTTTTTCGCGGCGCAAAAGCTCCAAAACAAGATTGCAGCCGATAAATCCTGCCGCGCCCGTTACCAGAACGGTACTGCCCGAAAGGGTCACATTTTGATTGAGCATATGTTCTCTCCTATTCGTGTAATTCAATGGGAAGCCCGTCGGGATCCTTAACAAACATCATTCGTTTTCCGTCAAATGAATCCGTTCGAATTTCCTCGGGGGAAAAGCCGAGTGCAAAAAGCATTCGACGCATCTCCTCAATTTTGCATACGTGTAGCGCTAAATGGCGCAAACCGTATGCCTCTGGATCACTTGGACGCGTGGGACAGTTGGCGCGCACAAAGACCTCAAGCGTGATTCCATACCCCTCAAGCCACAGGATTTCATCCTGTCTTTCGGGACGCACGCGAGCCTGTTTCAGTGCATAACCAAGCCCCTCGCAGTAGAATCGCAATGTCGCGTCACGGTTGGATGCAAGGATTGCAATGTGATGCAATCCGCCATTCATTTGGTAATTCCCCGATAGGTCTTTTGCACGGTTTCGTAGCTTTCCAAATTTCCGATATCATATCGGCTACCGGGCATCTCCATTGCGTGAACGGGAACCTGTGTCGAAAGCCACGCAATATAGCTTCCCGGCGCGTCGGTTCCGCAACCCGCGTCAATGCCATTTTGCACAAGACGTGCATCGTTTTTTGTGTAGAAATAGAAGGGGGGGCAGCACCAATTGGACTTAGGCTCCTTGGGTTTTTCTTCCATACCGAGGATCAGATCCTCATCGTTGATCTCTACGATCCCCGACTTGGAAAGACGTGCGCGATCGCCCTCAAAATAACGCATAATGCAAGACGTGCCCTTCTCTTTTGCGTATCGCAAGAACTTTGTCAAGCTGAAATCCAGCACATTATCGCCGGCAATGACAAGCATCTCGTCGTCCAGTCCCAGCTTGTCGATCGCGAACTGAATGTCCTTAACGGCTCCCAAACGGGTCTCGTTAGAATCGGTTCCATCATCCACAACGGTGATCTTTTGCGTCTTTTCCGCTGCCCATTTTTCAAAGTGGTGTGCGAATTTATGGTTGGAAATGACAACGTATTCGTCAACCACCCCCAAGCTGTCGATGTCATCGATCAGCCAATCCAAAATGGTCTTTTCTCCAACCGTTAAGAGCGGCTTGGGAAAATTTTCGGTCAAGGGATAGAGTCGCGTGGCATATCCTGCCGCCAAAATCAAGCATTTCATAATTTCACCCCATCCGCACTGACACAAATGTGTGCGGAGTACTTTCCTTTCAGATTTGGGAACGCGTCCAGATACTTGCGTTCGACATTCTCAAGAATCGACTCCTCGTATGCGGGATCGATCAGCGCCATGCAGCAGCCCTTAAAGCCCGCGCCGGAGAAGCGACCGCCATAGATACCGTCGGTTTCGGTCATGATCTCGTACAGCTTTTTCAATTCGGGAGAGCCGGTCTCATAGTTATAAATCGAGGAACGTCCGCTCTCAAACGAAAGGCGTCCGAATTCCTCAATATCACCG
>JAZQXI010000086.1:0-23202 GCA_045632805.1 Eubacteriales bacterium
TTTTTTACAAATTGAACCGCTGTGTTGCGTTTTTTTCGGGTCGCCGAGGACGTCGACCCCTACGATGACAAAATATATATACAAACTGCCCGTTAGGGCATCATAACTTGGCGTAGCCAATCATAACTCATAACTTGCCCGAAGGGCAATCATAACTGCACCTCAGTTCATCCAAGAGATAACAAAAAAACGTCCAGCATAAGCTGAACGTTTTTTTGCAGATTTCGACCAAAGGTCGAAATTATCTCTTGGAGAACTGAGGTGCACGACGTGCAGCCTTGAGACCGTACTTCTTTCTTTCCTTCATACGAGGATCGCGGGTGAGAAGACCGGCAGCCTTGAGGGCGGGACGGTATTCTGCATCTGCAGCAACGAGAGCGCGAGCAAGGCCGTGACGGATAGCGCCTGCCTGACCGGAGATACCGCCGCCGTTAACGATGGCGATAATATCGAACTTACCCTCGGTACCGGTTACGCCGAAGGGCTGGTTAACGATGAGCTTGAGGGTCTCAAGACCAAAGTACTCATCGATGTCACGCTTGTTGATGGTGATTACACCCGTGCCCGGAACGATACGAACGCGAGCTACGGACTTCTTTCTTCTGCCGGTACCATAGAAATAGGGCTTTGCACTTGTATACATCTGTTGTGTCCTTCCTTTCTCTCAATCAAAACTCGTAAGCTTCGGGCTTCTGAGCCTCGTGCTTGTGAGCCTCGCCGGCATATACCTTGAGACGAGTGAATGCGCTTGCACCAAGAGAGTTCTTGGGAAGCATGCCCTTGATAGCAAGCTCCATTGCCTTTTCGGGCTTGGTTGCCATCATGGTCTTTGCCTGAACTGCCTTCATACCGCCGATATAGCCGGAGTGATGGTAGTAGTACTTCTGCTCCATCTTCTTACCGGTCAGAACAGCCTTGTCCGCGTTGATGACGATTACGAAGTTTCCGCAATCGACGTGGGGGGTGAACTCGGGAGCATTTTTGCCGCGCAGAAGATCTGCTGCTGCAACAGCGGTCTTACCCATGGGCTTGCCTGCTGCGTCCAGAATGTACCACTTGCGGTCTACATTTTCTTTTTTCTGCATAAATGTAGACATTGTAGTGTTTCCTCCAAAAATATTGATAGTAATTTTTTCATGCTTGCATATTATAGCATACAAACTCTTTCTTGTCAACCCCTTTTTGAAACTTTTTTTGATTTTTTTAAGTTAGCACATAGCAAGCTCCGTTTTTCTCCCGTTTTCTCGTTTTTTCATATCATTTGCTAACGTGCCATACAAAAAATATTTTTTGGAACCGTCACTTTGCAACACAGAAAACGTGCGATTTTGTGAATTTTGAATAGATTTTGACGCAAAAAGCCGACAGCTCCCTTCTGCGGTGCCGTCGGCTTTTGATTCATTTCAGCGATTGAGGTCTGCTCGCTCCTTAAGCTCCTGCAGCTCCTCTAAAAAGGTATCGATATCCTTGAACTCGCGATAGACCGATGCAAAGCGGACGTATGCCACCTCGTCGCGGTCCTTGAGCTTGCGCATGACGATCTCTCCAAGCTCGGTGGAAGTAACCTCCTGGCGCAGTGTGTTCTGCAGCTCGGACTCGACCTCGTTGACGAGCGTCACGGCATCCACAGGGCGCTTTTGCGTTGCCTTTAGCACACCCGCAAGCAGCTTTTGCTTGTCGAACAATTCTTTTCCGCCGTTCTTTTTGATGACGATGATCTGCACCGTTTCGATGATCTCAAAGGTCGTAAATCTCTTTTGGCAGGACAGACACTCGCGGCGGCGGCGAATACTGTTCCCTTCCACCGTGGGTCTGGAATCGATTACCTTACTTTCGGGAAACCCGCATCCCGGACATCTCATGTTACTTTACCGCACATCCAAATATGCTTTGGACGTTCTTTCTTCCAGAATTTTCATATAGTATAACACAAAAAAATGGAATTGTAAAGAGTTTTTTGAGATTTTTATGCGTATTGCAGATCTTCCAGCACTTCTGCAAGCGTGCAGGGCGTAACGGTGCCATCTACGATGCTTTGATACCAACGAATCGCACGAAACAGATCGGTACCGACATCCGCGATTTCCTGCTCCTCGGACTTTTGAATACGGATGTAAAAATGACGTATACACTTCTCTGTTCCGATGAGTAGTTGATACGACAGGCTCATGCCTCCAAAGTAGACGTGATCCTCTGTTAACAGCACGGTTTCTCCGCCCTTGAACTGTGATGATTTCATAATACCCTCCATTATGTTTGCGCAAGATTGACTCGCGCTGCATGGTTCTCTCATTATAGCATGCCTCACCTTTTCAAAATATTAAGATTTTCCGTCTTATTTTGTGTATCCCGCACAGAGATATTGCAACGATTCGATGGGATTCGACAAAGCGGCGAATAAACAGTCGACAAACGTGTATATTTATACGCATTTCAACGGAATATCTTGCTATAAAAGGCGGCTATATACAGTATATGCAGGGTGTGGCAAGCTTGGAACTATTTTTGCATGGAATTTTTTCTACATTTATGTTATAATCAAGTTGATAAGGATGAGCTTGTACGCTTTTCTGTTTTGGATATTCATTTTTAAAAAAATTGATAAACATACAAAAAAGGAGGAAAAACCATGAAAAAAAATCGATTCCGTCCGCTTTGCAAGCTTTCTCAAACGATATTACATATCGAACTGCCACTCTCACTCCTGCTTGCCGTCTGCTTTCTGATTTCCTATCTACAGGCGCGTGAGACGGATCTCGGTTACGCGCTCTACTATTATCCGCCACTGGTTTGCTATCTGCTCTATCCTCTTGTGATTACAGCGTTCAGTGTTCTTTTGATCGAACGCATGCAATTGAAACACATTTAAATATAGAACAAAATGCTCCCCACCGAACGTGGGTGCGCCACAGTGATTGAACCGTAACAATAATTTGTGCGGCACCTTCAAGTGGCAAAAAACAGAACAACCACACATGAGTATCATCTCGTGTGTGGTTGTTTTTTTAATAGTTTTTAATAAGAAGCTCTGTAATATAACCGCGATGGTCAGCATTGCGATTAATCCTTCGCTTAGCGTTAATTCGCTGTACGTCGTAATCAGCATAAAGATCCTCGAAGAAATCGTCCTCTGGATCGACATTCTTAGGATCGGAATTGCTCAAGATAATATAGGCACCTCTTGAATCCATTTCTTCTATAAAACCAGCAAGCGCGCGCTGGCAACTATCGTCAAATTCTGTTTCGGTGTAGGATATAAAACTATCGCGCCCTTTCAAAGGACGATAAGGTGGATCGAGATATACAAGAGTGTTTTGGTCGATCACAGACTTTGACTCGGAATAGTCGCCGCAAACGATAGTGACAGTTGCTAATGCGGCTGAAACGGCGCGGATATTCTCTTCGTTACATATTAAAGGATTCGCTTGGTCTCCCATGGGAACGTTAAACAAGCCATTTCTGTTGGCGCGATAAAGTCCGTTAAAACAAGTGCGATTTAAGAAGATAAATAGTGCGGCACTTCTTATTCCAGTCTTGCTTTCTCCACTAACAATCAAGTTGTTGAATTCATCGCGTTTACCGTAATAATAAGTTTTGCGTCCTACATTATCAAGTGCTAAATATTCCGTTTGATAGCCAGTCAATAAGGAAATCAATTCTTCTGGTTGATCTCGCACAACAAGATACATGTTGATGAGCTCGGCATTGACATCGCTAATATAGACCTCTTCTAATTCGTATTTGGATAAAACATCAAAGAGGACAGCTCCACCACCAACAAAAGGTTCCACATATCTTTTGATGGTTGTACCAAATCCCTCTGGGTAAGCATTTGATATTTCATCCAGCAGCTGTGTTTTGCCGCCAGCCCATTTAAGAATCGGTTTCAAGACCTTTCGTTGCATGATATCACCCCCTTCTCTCACACATAACCTAATTCAAATAAATATTATATCACAAAAAAACGAAAAATGGAAGAGCTTTTTGAAAAAAAGCGATTTTATTATATAATTTATTGTAGAAAAAGCTCCGCGTTGGTAATATACGAAAAATATTACGAAAATCTTTTGCAAAATACTTGACAAATATTTTGTTATATGCTATTATATTGTCATCGGAGGTGTCGAATTATGGCAGTTGATAAAAAAGGAAACTTCATACGAATCGCAGAGTCGCGAACAAACAAAATCATAGAAAGTATAGCGTTGTTAGGTAATCTATCAAACACTTCATATTATGAATATACCCCCGAGCAAATTGAAGCAATATTTGGGGCAATACAAGAGGAGTTGGATAATCAACGCAAACGTTTTTCTGAAAACGAACCAAAAAAGAAAAAGTTTAGACTTTAAGGAGGAATAAATGATGTCCGAACAGATGTGGAGATTCCCAGATAATAATTATACGAGTGAAAATGGTCTGGACACCAGTGATATGGAAATGTTCAAAAAGGACCCCGTTTCGTCCTTGGCACGAGAGATTTGTCAGAACTCTATTGACGCAGCTTTCGGAGAGAAGCCTGTCCGTGTGGAATTCAGCTTATTCCAGCTTGCACGCGAGGAGGTTCCAGGCATTGATGATTTGGCAGCGCAGATTTCTGCCTGCTACGACTACAAAAAGGATTCTCCCAAAGAAGAACCTGCGCTTCGTGAATTGGTGAGAAGCATCAGTAGTGAAACAATAACCTGTTTGCGCGTTAGCGATTTTAATACAAGTGGCATATTTGGCGTCACGACAAATAAAAGTGGCGTTCCGTTTTATGACCTTACCAAAGGCTCTGGTGTAAGTAACAAAGGCGGTAGCAGTGGCGGATCCAAGGGCATCGGTAAATTTGCATCATTCGTTGTAAGCACAACAAATACCGTTTTTTATTCTACTAAAGCTAATGACGGCACATCTGGTTTTATCGGCATCAGCAAATTGCGTTCTGCGCCTATCCCCGGCGAAGATGAGAATCTGCTTACAATCGGTGTAGGATACTATGCTGAGACAGAAAGAAATCTTCCCATTTTGAGCGAGCTATATCTTGATAAAGGATTTGCGAGAAACGAACACCAGTATGGCACCGATGTATATATTATTGGCTTTAATAACTTTGACGGATGGCAATACGATATCATCGCAAAAGTGCTGGAGAGCTTTATGGTTGCTGTAATGCGCGGCGAACTTGAAGTGATTGTAGACGGAATCGTTGTTAATCAATCTACCGTAAGCAATATTATCTACGACGAGGCATTCCAAAACGGGCGCGGAAAGATCGAATATCGCGAAATTCGTGCTCAGTACGAATTGTTGCTGGATGACGAAACTGTTATTGTTAAGGAACTGCAGTTCGACGAGGAAAATTCTGTTACCGTATATTTGAAACAATATAGTCAGCAAGACGAAGGAAATGCCACAAAGCACTGCGTCATGGTTAGATATCCCTACATGAAGATTACATATATCAGTCCTGGTGCATTTCTTCCTTTTTCTGCACTTTGCGTCATTCATGATAATACCCTCAATAAAAAGCTGCGCGCAATAGAGAATCCGCAGCATACGGACTGGGAGATCAAGCGTTTGAACGATTTTCCTGATGAAAAACGGACAACGCGCAGGATGAAAAAGGCATTGGAAACCGCCGTTAACGAATTCATCAAGGAAGTGCTTCGCGCAAGCTCTGGTACCTCAACTGATTTGGAAGGAGCTGGAGAATTCCTTGCCGCTCAAGAGGAAACAGGAACCGTTTCTGGAAGCACCATTTCTAACGATCAAGTGCAGGTGAAACCCATAACTGCAGTAAAGACGCAGACGCCCAAAACCGCTAAATCTGGTGAGGCTGGCGAAACTTATGAGTTTAGCGAAGGCGAGTTGGTAGATGATGGTGAACCTGGCAAAAAGCCAAGAAAGAAGCCTAAGCCCAAGCCGCAGCCTAACCCAAACCCCAAGCCAGAACCCAAGGACACTACCGAGGTGGGACCTGGCACATCTCCTGTGCTTAAAAAAGTACCGCTAAGCGGTATGCGATATCGCACAGTTGTTACCGACAAAAATGGTGGCAAGTATGATTGTATTTTTACATCGCAATACGATGAAAACGACTGCGAGTTTGCAATTCGTCTCTGCGGTGAAGCTGCGGATAAATACCCTGTGGATATCATTACAGCATCGATTGATGGGGTGGACTGCACGATCGAGGATGGCAAGATCGTTGGAATGAAGATTGAAAAAGGCAAAACCTACAAAATCTCTTATTCCGTCGATAGTACTGAAATGTTTGCAAGTGAGGTGATTTTGAGTGCATATCGGTAATAGAATTTTTCCTTACCCTGTTTTAAACAGAAACGAAGCTCTTTCTGACTATGTTTCTGATTCCACATTCATGCTGGAATTTGATGTTGACGAAAACGGAGCCCCTATTGTACAGAATGGTGAAGTTGTTTTTAAGAATCTCCACTATACAGTTACGGACGCAGCTCTTGTAGAACTTCTTGAACAAGGTAAAATTAAAGGCGCCTTTATTGTCGAGTGCTCCGCTTCTGTATATAGAAGCAGATTTGACATAAGTGCCGCTCCGTATGATCTCAGGGTTTCTGCGCATGAAATCAACGGCAACGTTGTTGCATCCTGTTACTTATACGCTACCGAAGATATTGCGGATTTTAAAAGTACAGGATTTATCCCCGAATATACGGGTTATTCCTTCGACATAGATAAATTCGATATCGTGGCAGTTGACGATGGTTTTAAATTTAAAATCGAACTGGATCCAGCAGAAGATGACAAAGTCGCTTCAATTTTTACCGTGGTCAAGAAAGAGGATGACGGCGATGTTATGTCGTATGATTACGATGATAAGAAAATAATTATTCGTTTGCCTGCGGCATATTATGACTGCTACGACAATATGAAAACAAAAAAAGAGTGCAACAATATTGCGTTCGCAATGATCGCTATTCCTGCGCTGGCTTGTTGTTTAGAAGATATTTCTTCCAGAGAGTTCAGCAGCATAGACGAGATTCTGGAGTATTATTCTTGGTTTAACGCCATTTGCATTAGTTATAAACGCAGAACAGGCAATTCGTTGACATTCGAAGATTTCGATCCCATGAACAAGTTGGAATTAGCGCAGATGGTTCTGAACAGTGCATCCTGTAATGCACTAAAAGATTTCGACAACATGCTTCTGGGCGGCATGAATCAAGCAGAGGAGGAAGGTGACGACTAATGAGCAAAATCCATATCAAATATATGACGGATGAAGCTGTTGAAACTTTAAAAGCCAATCCCGAAAAAGTTACAGCGATGCTTATTGATAATCCCAAAAGTCCTGCTTGGCTGAAATCATTTTTCACTGGTACGTTGTGGGTAACGAAAAAATACGAAATTGAGGAGTTCGCCCTTAAGGTTCCTAAAGACGATAAGGATCGTGAAACAGACATCTATAATTCCATTCTTCTTTACGAACGACTTCATCATTTGCCGCTTTATGTTTTGACAGATGAGAGATTTTGGTGCTGGATAAATTTTGAGATCGGATATGAGGCAGCACTCAAATATATGCCCGTGAAAAAGGGGTCTTCCGTATTTAAGGATCACTGGCTCTTGACGCAGGGTAAACGTCGCGGTTTGTTCTTTGGCGTTCTCTCGCGCTGCTATTTCCGTGTCGCATTATCCGTTGATGAAACGCTCCAAGACAAATACGAACTCACAAAATTTGTCATAGAAAATCCCCTTCGCTTTAGAGAATTGACATGGCGTTCTTTCTCCAGTGAAAAAATGATCGTGTTGGGAACTTTGAAAGCAGAAAAAAGAGTTCTGGCAGAATATCCGCAAATGGAGGAAAACACGAAACATTTTGCGGAGATTGCAAAATTACTTTCAAAACTCGGAAGCGTTATGTTGCTGGATTGTATGACGGAGCAAGATATTGAGGATTACATTTACAAAAAGTATAAAGCAATGGTAGAGGAAGAACTCGCCAATCTCGGTCTACTCGGCAAAATCAAAAAAGTAGTAGCGAAAGTATTCAGCAACAATTAACATACTCACCAGCAGACGGAGCAATTCGTCTGCTGGTTTTCTGTTACATAATTGCTAACACCGTGCTGAACGGCTGGACTTTCGCGCACTGTTCTGGTATGATTGTCCCCTGCCAAAGGAGGTGGCATATATGAGAACAACGATCGAGGAGCTGTACTACGGAAATATTATGCCGTACAATCGCAGCGTCCGCGCAGGCAGCGAATACGCCAATCTGGTAGGGCTGCTGGCGAGAAACGAGGCCGAGCTGCTTGCAACGCTGACGGAAGCGCAAAAGGAGACATTCGAAAAAATCAAGGACTGCTGGATGGAAATGAACAGCATCAACGAGGTAACGATCTTTACGCATGGATTCAAGCTGGGGCTACGGCTCACCGCAGAGTCGCTGATCAGCAGCAAAATTGAGCAGGAGCCAATCACCGAATAATCAGCGCCACCGTATCCAGAAATGGGTGCGGTGGCGTTTTGTGTGAAGCTGTGAATTCTTGTGAACGCTAAATATAGAAAATCGCGTATAAGGGATAATAAGAAAAAGTTATACGAAAACAACTTCACTATGGCTCACAGCTTCACAAAACATCTTTTACTGATGTTCTGAATGGACTGACGCGATTTTTCCATAACTTTTCCTATGTCTTTTTCATACGCGACTTTATCAGAAAAAGAATCAGTAAGCATCAGTTTTTCAGTAAGTACCATTTTTGCACCGCTATGGCTTTTATGAAGGGGGCTCTACGGGGGAAACAAAACACGCCAACGCGACAAGATCGTGAAGGCGTGTTTTTTCGTTATGACTGATTTGCTTTTTTGAGTCGTGCGCGGTTACGATGATCGCGCTGATTTTTTGCTTTGCGGGCATGCTGGCATTCGGGACGCATGCAATAAAGCTGCTCACCACGATTGCGATAAAAGTATCTGCCGCAGTTGAGACATACATACACAACACCCTTGTATTCGGGTTTCATTTGCGTCTTCTTCTCCGGCGGAGCATCATCGACAATCATTCGCGCGAAGGTGTACCAGCAGATGTCAAATATAGAATGAACAGCATTTGCAAAGACATAGCGCTTTGTTCTGGGATTTAGTTTAGGACGCATATCAAAGGAAGGAATCAAATCCACCAGCTTTGCACGAAGCTCGTCGTAATCATCATACGGAGTGCGGACGAATTCATCCGCAGAATCCTCGACCGGCGTGGCAGCATCGAACTGCATCTCCTGTAACAGATCCCCGCCAGCAGAGCTATAGTCCACATCGGGACGCATCTCTGGATCAAAACGATATCTTTCAAAGTACGGGAGATCATCGAAATAACGGCCGCCTTTGCAAAGAGACGGAATTAAGTCATCGTTACCCATGCAGGCAGCATCGATCGCTGTATAGAAACGAAGCGCAAAGTACAAACGGTTAAGATCATCTATAAATTGAGTGATCGAAAAGGTCGCTTCTTTTTGTATAAGGAGAGCCGCCTCACGCGCATCGAACTGTTCATCTCGCGCCAAAGTGTTCAAGGAATCCACAAAATACGGATGCACATACTTTTTGCACCACTGGATAATCAGCTCGGAATGCGGCTTATCGCTTTCGGGATCATCAATCGCCTTTGCAAGATTGCATAGTTGCATCAGCAGCATTCGTCCGCTGATGTCACTGTAGCAAGTATAATCCTCTTTTGATCCAGTCAATACGGGATACGCCACCAGCTCATCATTTATATAATCCCAGTCGTAGTTCTTAAACTGAGCGACAGGATAGGCGACCTGTCCCACACCGCCGATTTCCGTTACACTCAGCACATCGGTAGTTAAATCTTCGACTTCTTCGTAGAAATATTCGTCTTTATCATCATCGTAATAATTCATAGCTCCTCCTTGTAGAGATGTAACCGCAAGCGTAACCGCAAGAAATTTGCCTGCGGTTACATTATATAGTATAATATGGTTGAAGTCAAGGGGATATCGTAAAAAATAATAAAAAATGAAAGGAGGAACGCACATGGAGAAAACAACGATCAGCGTAAAGGAGCTATCCGCACAGATGGGCATCAGCTTGACAAAGGCATATGAGCTCGTCAAGACACGCGGCTTTCCTGTGCTGCACATCGGAAACAAGATTCTGATTCCCGTAGAGGCATACCGCAAGTGGCTCAATGAAAATACACAGAATCAGTAGTCACAGGACACCAAAGAACGAAAGGAGGTGAAACCCATAAAAGCATTTACCCTATACACCGCAGCGGACAGAGACAATGCCAAAAACTGCTTGTACCCCACCGAGACGGTCATACGCTCACCCGATGACATGCGACGCGCAATGCAGCGCGATCACGTGTGCGCGAAATATAAAGGAAGCAAACGCAGCGCGGCTGGCTTCGAATGGTCGGACTGCATTCCCATGGATTGCGACAACGATCACAGCGAAGATCCCGCAGCATGGAAGCAGCCGGAGGATGTGATCGCGGCATTCCCAAATGTCACGTTCGCGGTATGCTACAGCCGCAACCACATGAAAGAAAAGAACGGCAAAGCAGCTCGACCAAAGTTCCATGTGTACTTTCCCATCCAGCACGTGAGCGATAAAAATGTGTACGTGACCATGAAACGACAGGTGCAGCAGCGATTCCCCTACTTCGACGAAAACGCGCTGGACGCAGCTCGTTTCTACTTCGGAACCGAGGAGCCAGAATGTTACTTCTACGCAGGAGATAAAACGGTGGACGAGCTGTTGCCCGCACCGATCACAGCAGGCAGCCGTAATGCGACGTTGTCGCAAAAGGCAGGATGCCTCATCAAGCGATATGGCGATACACCGAAGTCGCAACAAATGTTTCAAGTAGAGGCAACGCGATGCATACCGCCGTTGTCAGACAGTGAACTTGAGAGCATTTGGAACAGTGCAAGAAAGTTCGGTGAGCGTCTTGCCGAGAGGGATGATTACATTCCGCCGGAGCAGTTCAACAGCCCCGCCGAGAAACTTGCCGCCATGCGCCCCGAGAGTAATCGTCGGTATGCGTGGTCGGATATCGGCGCGGGAAGGTTGTTTGCGGATTACTACAAGGACATCGCTCGATATGTGCCAGAGCGCAAAAGCTGGTTCTGCTATGCAGACGGTGTTTGGAGCGCCGACGTTGGCAATCTCAAAGCGATGGAATACTGTAAAGACCTTGCAGATGCAATGGTCGTTTACGCACTGTCCATTGAGGACGAGCAGAAGCGGCAGGAGTTCCTAAAGTACACAAGCAAGTGGCAGACGCGCCGCATACGCGAGACTATCCTGCGTGATGCACAAGGTGTCTATCCCATCGCTATGAGAGAGTTTGACGGAGACCCCTATGTGTTCAATTGCAAGAACGGAACACTACACCTTGACACGATGGAATTTACAGAACATCGCCCAGAGGACAGGCTGACCAAGATCAGCGATGTGGTGTATGACCCAACAGCACGCTGTGACCGATTCTTCACCTTTGTCGATGAGATCAGCAGCGGTGACGCAGACAAGGCGAAGTTCTTGCAGAAAGCACTTGGATACGGCATTAGCGGCGATACGCGCTATGAATGTCTGTTCATTCTCTATGGTGCAACGACACGAAACGGAAAAGGAACACTTTGCGAGAGTGTACTCAAGGTGCTGGGCAGCTACGGTTGTACGGCGCGACCGGAGACGATTAGCATCAAGCAAAATGTTAATAGCCAGACACCCAGCGAAGATATTGCTCGATTGGCGGGAGTGCGATTTGCGAACATATCCGAGCCGTCGCGTGGATTGGTGCTTAACGCGGCACAAGTCAAAAGTATGACAGGCAACGATACATTGAACGCCCGATTTTTACATGAGAACAGCTTTGATTTCAGACCGCAGTTCAAACTCTACATCAACACCAACTATCTCCCCGTCATCAACGATATGACGCTGTTCGGTAGTGGACGCGTGGTGATCATTCCGTTTGAGAGACATTTCGACGAATCGGAGCAGGACAGAACGCTTAAAGCAGCATTTGCCAAACCCGAAAACCAAAGCGCCATTCTCAATTGGTTGGTAGAAGGATACCGATTGACGATGCAGGAAGGACTATCACAGCCGGACGCAGTGCGAGCAGCAATCGCGGAGTACAAGCACGACAGCGATAAGCTCACACAGTTCGTGGAGGAAAAGCTGGAGGCAGCACCGCTTGCAGAGACGCGCACATCCCTTGTGTATGATGCTTACAAGCTGTGGTGTACCGAGAACGGTTGTTACGCAGAGAATATGCGCAACTTCAACCAAGCCCTTCGTGGTATGGCAACGGTCACCAAGAAACGGCCAACAACAGGCGGAGGAGCTACTACACTGCTGTGCGGATACAGGCTGATCGGTGCAGCAGCACCACTATAACGTCATGTAGCAGCTTGTAGCAAGTAAAATAGGTTGTTTTGAAAAACGATTTCTTTATAGGAAAATACCATTTTAACCTGCTACAACCTGCTACACACAGAAGAAAGGAGGAAAAGCATTGAAATTGATGGACAAGCTGTTCCGAAACAATCGAGTCGTTGCCATTGGTAAGCTACGCTACAAAAACAGCGAAGGCGAACCCGTAACGGTAACGAAGGACATTCGGTACACCGTCAAAGACGGAAGCAGCGTCGTTTACATGTACGATCTCGATGATGTGAAAGATCACTGCAAGCGATGCAATTACACCCCGATCCCCTGACGGGTAGGGGGGATCAAATCTCCACGACTGTTCTTCCCGAGACGGGCGAGGAGTCACGCGCGAAAAATCGGGAAATCAAGAGGGGGTATACCCCCATATTCAAGTTTTCAAAATCAAATCAAAAATTTTAGGAGGAATTTTATCAATGAAAGACGGATTTAAGTATTACCCACTCATCGGAGGCGGACTCGAAGGAGCATACAAGCGTCCACTCACCCCCGCAAGAGACAGCAAGGAGAACGCATTCAAAATCTCTACCTTCTGCCTTGAAACTTTTGCACCAGGCACTTACAGATTGCTGGCGAAGCACCCCACCACCATCAACACCTATTACTATTTCGACATCAGATGTCCCCACTGCCAGTGCAAGCTGGAGCCCATCACGCCGGCAAGGGACGAATACGTACTTCCCATGTACGCATGCACCGCTTGCAACAAATAAGATACGCAGGAGGAAACAGAATATGTATCACAGCACAGAATACCATAACGAATTTTGGAATGCCATGAAGGGCAAGTCCACCGAAAGAAACAAAATCGACAGCGGCAGAGATCGCCAGAAGAACAGCTATCGTCTGCCCCACGAAAGCGATAAGAAGTTTGCCGCAGCGCGAAAGAAGGAAAACATCTTCAGACAGATCGCAACCGTGATCAGCGCACCCGGAGATGCAACCGTCTGGACGTTTGACAACGAGACGGTCGCAGCATGGCTGAATCGCACCAATCCCAAGTTTTTCGAAAACATCGCCGCCTACGACAAGCTCGCCATGAGAACTTGCGAGCTCGGCAGTGCCATTCTTTTGCCGGAGGATCTCGCAGCAGACGCGGAGTTTGATGTAGAAGCATACGTCACCGCCGAGTTTGCCAAGTGCATCGGACGCACCGAGGAGGATGCCTTCATCAACGGCACCGGCAACGATCAGCCTCGTGGTTTCTTGCAGGATGCGCTGGTCGGCGTCTCCACCGCCGACATCACCTACGACGATGTCATCAAGCTCTACTTTTCACAGAAGAAGGAATACCGTCGCAACGGTGTATGGATGATGAGCGACGAGACTGCGCTCAAGCTCCGTACCCTCAAGGACGCAAACGGTAACTACCTTTGGAATCAGCACGACAACACCATTTTCGGCAAGCCCGTTTACATCTCAGAGTATATGCCCGCAGCACAAGCCGGAACGCGCCCCATCGCCTTCGGTGACTTCAGCTACTATTGGATCGTGGATCGCATGCCGTTTGTCATGCGCCGCCTCAACGAAATCTTCATGATCAGCCAGCAGATTGGCTTCCTTGGATACGAGTTCATTGATGCAAAGCTCGTAAGACCCGAAGCTGTTCGCGTATTGGAGATTAGGGAGTAAGAAAAAAGGCTGGTCGGTCATAGGCAACACTATGATCGATCAGCCGAAGGAGGTGCAGCATGAAAGTTAAATTACCGAAATACAACGGACATCTTATTGACGGTGAATGGTACATCGTCGAAAACGTATTCAGCAACGAAACGAAAGAAAGCGTCGAGGACAAGCTCAAACGACTGATTCTCGGCAATATCCCAACAAAAGATACAGCTCAAAGTTCTCAAAAATCTTACAATTAAAGACTCGCCTTTTAGATGTGTTTGTGGTATAATCTGTCCCTGCCACTAGGAGGCTGTCGGAAAGGAGTAAATAATGACAACATACAGACAGCCCGATCAGGGAAAAATAACAGCACTCTATTGCAGACTCAGTCGAGATGACGAGCTTCAAGGTGACAGCAACAGTATTATCAATCAGAAGGCAATCCTTAAAAAGTACGCGGAGGACAACGGATTCGGGAACATCGAATTCTTCGTGGATGACGGATGGAGTGGTACGAACTTCGACCGCCCCGACTTCCAACGCATGATCGCAGAGGTGGACGCAGGACATGTCGCAACCATCATCGTAAAAGATATGTCCCGACTCGGCAGAGACTACCTCAAGGTAGGTTACTACACCGAGATTGCATTCCCCGATGCGGAGGTGCGATTCATCGCCATCAACAATGGCGTGGATAGCGCCAACCAGACCGACAGCGACTTCACACCGTTCCTCAACATCATCAACGAATGGTATGCCAAAGATACCAGCAAAAAGGTACGCGCAGTGTTCCGTTCAAAGGGACAGGCGGGCAAACCATTATGTACGAATCCTCCATACGGATACAGCAAGGATCCCGCAGACAAGCTGCATTGGATCATAGATCCCGAAGCAGCAGCGATCGTGAAACTCATATTCGCGCTCTGTATGCAGGGATACGGACCCACACAGATTGCGAAGGAACTGACTGCTAGACAGATTGAAAATCCTGTTGCACATGGCAAGCGAAACGGCATTGTAATACCGGCAAAGCAAGAGTACGACGATCCGTTCTTCTGGCGTACATCGACAGTAGCGCGAATGCTGTCGAGACAGGAATATCTCGGACACACAGTCAACTTCAAGACAAAGCGCAAATCCTACAAGCAGAAGAAGCAGCTCCACAACGATCCGTCGGAATGGCAAATCTTCGAGAACACGCACGAAGCGATCATCGACGGAGAAACATTCGCTACGGTGCAGCGTATCCGCGAAGGCAAGCGCAGACCGACGCGCATGGGAGAAATGCACATGCTCTCTGGACTCGTCTTCTGCGGCGATTGCGGTAACAAAATGTATCATGTGCGGTGTCAAGGTTGGGATCACAGCAAGGAATACTTCACATGCGCTACATACCGCAAGCAGCGCGGAGGATGTACAGCTCACCAGATACGGACAGAAGTTATCGAGAAAATCGTACTGGCGCAGCTGCAAAGCATTATCCGATTCGCCAGTGATCACGAAGCAGAGTTCACCGAGATGGTCATGCAAAGAACACAAAAAGCCCGCAGCACAGAACTGCGGGACAAGAAAAAGGAATATGAGCAAGGAAAAGCACGTATTGCCAAGCTGGATGAGATCATGCAGCGACTTTACGAGGACAACATCAGCGGCAAGATCAGTGACGAGCGCTTCGCAAAGCTCTCGGAAACCTACGAAGCGGAGCAGCGACAGCTCACAGCGCGAATCGCAGAACTCGACGAATTCTTCGCTAAGGATCAAGAGCAGACGATCAATCTCAAAACATTCATGCAACACGTCAGACGGTACACAAAACTCGACCATCTGGACGCAGAAGTCCTGCGCACATTCATCAAACGCATCATAGTGATGGACACCATGCCTGGCAAAAAAGGCAAAGGCATTGAAGTGAAGATCGAGTATACCATCGCAGGCGAATACAAAACATACCAAGACTAAAGGAAAACGGCATAGCCGACGAATCGACTATGCCGTATCCAAAAAATCACTACCGCGCACCACACAAGTGGAGAGCATTTTGCTATAATAATATGATTATTTAGGAAGCTACTTCCTCAGATTCATTTGCGGTGGCATTGACCCAAATCTCCCAAATTCTGGGAAGCATATTTTCTGCCATGACCGCCATACCGTTGTCCTTGAGGTGATATCCATCATTGGAGTACTCGTTTCTCCAAGTGAGATTCAGCATATCAACGCCCGAAACGGCAGGATTACCTGCATCGATGAGGTATACGCGATCATTGTCAGCGTAAACCTCGTCATACAAGCGGTTGATCGACGTGGAATACTCGATCGAAGTCAAGTTGTCGGGACGGGACTGCGGGTTGAGATACCAAGTGGTGATGAAAATGATCTTGGCATTGGGATAAACTCTGAGCAGCTCCTCAACAACGCAATTCCAAGCGCCCAAGAAGGTGGAAGGATCCTTGGAGGTAATCGTACCCAAGGGTGCCGCGATTGCATAACCGTAGTCGTTGCAACCGCCCTCAAGGATAATCAAATCAACATCCTCTGCGGTCTTACCCGTAAAGTCGCCGCACTGGAAGTAAGTATTATGAGCGGTTCCGTTGTACTCATTTTTGGTTGTAGAAGAAGAATTCCAGTTGTAATCGTTGATATCGTTGAACAACCACTCATACATGGAAGCTTTACCCGTGGTAACGTTTGCTTCGGTCTGAGAAACCGTCATACCACCGATACCAAGATTGGTCAGCGTCCAGTTGTTGGTGCGTCCGATCAGGTTGACCCACTGATTCTCGCGTGCGCAACCCGCGGTTCCCTTGTCAGTTCCCGCAAAGAGGCTGTCGCCCATTGCCAACACGTTGAGTCCGTCAAGGTCTTGCGCGATAATATCGGAAAGTCCCTTACCGTCCTTAAATGCATTGAGCGTCTTCTTGGCTGCCACTGTGTAGCCGCTGAGGTCGGTGGTATCAATTACCGTTTTTGCGGTTCCTTGAACGTTGGCAACGTGTGCCTTTTCGGCATAGAAGTAATAATCCTGTCCCGACATCAGCGTTACCTTAACGTAACCGATGCCTGCGAAGGGACGAACGATATTTTTCTCAAAAATATTAACGATGGAGCCGACAAAGTGCGTAGTGCTGGGATCGTTATCGATTCCGGCATTGTAATACTTACCGTAAGTTGCTTTAACGTTGAGATAAAGCTTACCTGCCTCCTTAAGAGCCTCCTCGGTGAAGGGGGTTCCGTCCTCCAAATAATCTTCGGGAACGATGAGCGTACCGAATTCCATATTTTTGAGAGACTTGCCGACCTCATCGTAGAGCTCGTCGAGCATTGCCTCGTTGACCTGTGTTGCAAAGCGCAGACCTGCGGGCGCGTTCATACGGACAGACGCTTTATTGACAGCGGTAACGATGCCTTCGTATGCAGAAGGATCAAAATCCGATGCAAAGTCTGCCGCGGTCTTGGTGGTCACCGAGATGTTATCGATATCCATATAGTTGACGTTGGAGTAGTTCTCGTCAGCCTCCTGCGTCGTCATATAGGCGCCGTCTGTTTTGTTCATCTTGGCAACGATAATGTTACCCGCGGGAATCGAGATATTGGAGCAATTGGTGCAGGAGGACCAATCGCTACCTGTCATGATCATAGAATCGACCGTACCGAAAACTTTACCGTTGACATTGATTACGGCAGTGGCATTCTTCAAGTCCAAAATATAAGTGATGTTATTCCACTCGTCCATAACGAGATCCATATCGTTCTTCTTGCTAAGGGAGTGGTTATTGACGCGAAGGTCACCCGTGTTGATGTCTATCACCAATAGCTGGCAATAAATACCTCTCTTGCCGAGCACGTCCTCGGTAATTGCAGTCGCCTCACCGTTTCTGGGCTTCATGGTACCACCGTCGGAGAGCTTCATATCAAAATTGAAGGAACGAAGCTGAAGCTCAACGGTGTTGGTGGAAGCCGCCTCGCCGCCGTGCGGGCGGAAGGAGAGATCAAACACCATGAATTCCTGATCGGGAGTGATTGCCGTGTGGTTCACGATCAAATCTTTATCCATGTTGGTGTGTCCCGCAACCGAGATTCCCTGCTCACCGTTGTAAACCATGGGGAAACGGACGAATTTGTTACCATCCTCATCTGCAAGGACCTTGGTAAAGGGTGCGAGCTCGGTGGGATAGTTTGCATTGTAGCTATCGTATTTGTCGATAACGTGTCCCACCTCGTAGGATTCAAAATCATCCGAGTTGAACTTAATAGGCTCAAAGGTCTCGACATACTTGCGAGGGGTCTCGCCCTCGTAGATAGAGAGGTTATCGATCAGCATGTCACCGGAATAACCGTTGGCGAATTCGGAATCGGTTATCTTATTGGAAAGCTTTGTGACGATCCAACCGTTGAGACCGGAGGGAATGGTAATATTCTTAGCATAACCACCGTACGAAATCGTATCGGTCTTATCTCCATCTCCATCCCAGTCTTTCGCATCTGTTTGGTTCAGCTTTACTTGAGAAAAATTCATTTGCCATTCAACGACCTTACTGCCGTTCATCCAAAGCTCGATCCAACCGCTGTCAAGATCAAGAACCGTGCTGATGGTGACCCACTGACCGGTAGGAATATTATAGTCGTAGGTCTTGACGGTTGCGTTGGAGTCATACTTGTTACCCGCGGAAACCTCGGTGATCTTACCGCCCGTAACCTTGACCTGCGTGATCTGGTTCCACTGCGGTTTGCAAGTGCCGAGATAGCTGCTCTCCGCCATCGTTTCGTCGGCACCGTACCAATCGGCATTCATATAGAGGAACTGAAGCTGGAAATGGTAATTTGCATCCTCGGGCAGGTAATAATCCGCCTCAAAAACGACGGAATCGTAGTTCGTGTAAGAAATTTCAGGGAAATCGGTGAATCGGAGATTCTGGTCGACAATACCGCCATTGGGATAATTCAGGCTTGCATTTGCCTTTCCTTGCGTCCAATTCATATATACGTGTCCGCCGATGTCGTCGCCACCGTAGGACGTGTTGATGGAATAGGTTCCGTTACCGTAATTGATGGGAGCGGTTGCCATATCGAAGGAACGGCTGTAGAGGGTATCATCCGCCCATGCGCCGTAGTCGCCGCTATAGATGGCAAGGTTGTCGACCATCCAGTGACCCTTGTAAGCGGAAACCGCGCTGCCGCGACGAACGTGACCGAGGTTCCAACCGTTACCGCCCGTGATGGAGGTAAAGGTACCGGAAGCCATCGTACCGTAGCCTGCGAGGTCACCGTTGCAATAAAGGTGAACCATACCCGTGGAGATATTGACGGCTACCGCAATGGTTGCCCACGTGCCCTTTGCAAAGGTTACGGAGTATTCTTTTTCGTCGGTCGTTTTGCCCTTCAAATTATCGTGAAGCTTGACGGCAATATTGTTACCGCTTGCCACAAGATTCGCAAATTCAATGTTCCCCGCCTGCGTGTTGAGACGAACGTCCATGCCGCTTGCATAATCGGTGCTGAAATAGTAATCCGCAACGAATACAAGGCTGACATCCGTGGTGGAAGGCGCGATCTTCTTATCGGTAAGCTTTACCCAGTTGGGCTCTGCTGTGTTGTTACCACCTTGGGTTGCCTCACGCACAAGAGCGGTGCAGACGTACGTCGTAACGGTAGCAGGCTTCTCGGCGGTGGCATATGCCGTACCATTGTTGCTCAAATACGTATCCGCCGCAGAAGTGCGCGAATCCGTATTGATCGGAGCTTTGGTAAGCGTGTAGGTCGTCCCCTTGAACGTAACCGTTCCGGAGATCGTACCTGCGGTCTCATCAACGACAACGTCCTTGATCTCCGCCCAGTTATCATTGGAGGCGCTTCCGTCGTCTTTGTCGTAGTTAAGATAGTACTTGTCGGAGCTTTCGTCAGGCTTATTATCACTGTAATAGACCTTGCCGTGCTCGCCGCCAATGTCTTTGAGCTGTGCCAAGCTACCCGTAGAGGCATAGACATCACTCAGAGCATTTGCGTTTTCAAAATCGTTTGACCAAAGAAGCTTTCCCTGGTTAACGTAAGTGAGAGTGTCCTGTGCAAACGTCGGAATGCTGATCAAGGGTAAGATCATGACCAGAGCCAGAACGAAAGCACAGAAGCGTTTTGCGTTTCTCATACTCTTTTCTCCTTTTTGGAAATGTTTTGGGAAAATGAAACGATTTCCCCGATACTTTTATTATAATATGTTAGCCTCATAAAAGTCAATCGGCAAAATCAAACGAAAAAGCGCCCATTGCTTTGGTAAAAACAACGAACGCTTTGTTTTTTTGATCTTTTATATTGCAAATTCTACTTTTCAGTTTGCGATTTGTACTTTGCCATCTCCGCCCTCTCCTGCCGCTTCGCGGCTTCCTCTCCCAAAGGGAGCGGCATCAGGGTTGTTTTAGTATCACAAGTAGCACAAAATCTCCATACCGATGCAATCTACTTTTGCCTCTCCCCTTGGGAGAGGACGTATGAGCGACAGCGAATACAGGAGAGGGCGAATTTAGCATTTCGTGCTTCCTTACTCCTCCTGCAACTCCCGAATGCGCGAAAGCGCTTCCTTCAGATCCAGCTTATCCACGGCATAGGCGTGGCGCAAGAGATCCACGGGAACGTAATCATCGTACTTTTCAAACACGGGAACCTCGCTTGAGGAGACCAGCGCCTCGGCGGAAAGCTGATCCGCGTGTGCGACATCACCAAGCGCTTGCAAAAGTTCATACCCGTCCCCGTGCGACATTTTGAAGGTGATAAAATAGCACCCCTCGTATTCAAGTCCCGAAATACCGAAATCGCGCGCGTGCAGACCGATCAGCTTGCGCATGGCACGAAAGGCACGCGTTCCAAGCCACGGAAAGAGACACCACGAGTATCCCCCAAGGTGAACCATGGAATGTTCGAGCATCCCCGTGTTACGTGCGACGCGTCTTGCCTGCTCCAGACGTTTTTGCGCGTTGGGCTTGAGATAGGGATAGACGGTATCCTCGGAAAGGACCTTTCGCATCCGTTTGAGAATGCGTGTGTGAACCTCGCCGTAGTCCCCCGGCCAGGAGACCTCCATCTTTCCTTCCACGCTCTTGACGTAGATCAGTTTATGCTGAATATCCAACTCCTCGACCTCCCACACGCGCCCTGCCAAAGCAAAACGGTCTCCCACAGGTGGCGGCGTTGTGATGGTACCGATCTCATCCGATCCGCAACGCACGGTGTAATCCTCGGAGTCCTTGAACACTGCGTAAAACTTAAAGGAACGCAAAAGCCGCTCGCCCGCGAGACCTACGATCAGCGTTTTTTCTTCGGTCATCTCCAAAAAATCGTTGTTGAGCATGGAAAGCACAAGCACTTTGTAGTCCTCCTTGGGAACAGAAGCAAAAGGCGGAAGTAACAAAACGCGCTCGGCAAGGCGCTTTAGCGTCAATTCTCCCGATGCCGCCAGAACGCTTAAGGTCTGGTGGAACAAAAGGCTGAACGGCAGCTTTCGCACGTTGGGTGGCTCGATAAAGCGCTCCTCGATATAAAGCTGCGTAATGGCAATGGCTTTGAGCAGCTCCCACGGAATGAGTTGCGGCAGCGGCGTGTTGGGGAGCGGATCCTCCTCTCGGAAAACCATCATCATTTCGGGCGGCTGTCCGCGTCTGCCCGAACGACCAAGGCGCTGGAGGAAGCTTGTGACCGAGTTAGGAGACTGATTTTGCAGGACGCGCTCAAGGCGCCCGATGTCAATTCCCAGCTCCATTGTAACCGTAGCGCAGGTGACCGCCATTTCCTCCTCGTCCTTCATCTTCAGTTCCGCTTCCTCGCGAATGGATGCCGACAAATTGCCGTGATGGATTAGGAAAACGTCCTTATCCCCTCGGTTTTTGGCGATCTGGCGAAAGGTTGCGCAAAGATATTCGGTCTCCTCGCGTGAATTGGAGAACACGAGAGATTTGCGGTCATGCACGCAATCGTACATATAGGAATATCCCGCATCGTAGGTCAGCGCCGCAGGACCGTCCGGCTGATCCTTGGGTTCCGTTGCCTGCTCGGTCTTGGAATTCTGAATGTAAAAATGCTCCATGCCGAGACGCCAACGGATCTTCCCCGCTTCAAACTTTGGAACAAAGGTTTCCCGTCCGCTTCCCGCTCCCAGCCAA
Source organism: Eubacteriales bacterium (assembly GCA_045632805.1). Taxonomy (GTDB): domain Bacteria; phylum Bacillota; class Clostridia; order Oscillospirales; family CAG-272; genus UMGS1865. The sequence continues at coordinate 22,209 of JAZQXI010000086.1, forward strand.
TCCGCCGCCTTTTGCGGGTCTCCTATGGTTGCCGAGAGTCCGATGCGGCGCGGATGGCGTCCGATGATATGTCCAAGTCGCGCCAATTGGCAAAGGATCTGATTGCCGCGGTCACTGCCTGTTAAGGTATGGATCTCGTCGATGATGATATAGCGCAGATCTCCGAAAATGCGGACAATGTCGTTTGAACGGTTGATGAGCATGGACTCCAGCGACTCGGGCGTCATTTGTAAAATCCCGCTCGGGCGCTCCAAAAGCTTCTTTTTGTGGGATTGAGCCACGTCTCCGTGCCAATGCGTGACCATGATGCCGCTCTCCTTCAGCAGCTCCTCAATGCGCCAGAATTGGTCGTTGATCAGACTTTTGAGCGGCGCGATATAGAGGACCCCAACGCTTGTAGGCGGATTTTCACAAAGCTCCGACAGCACGGGAAAGAATGCAGCCTCGGTTTTTCCGCTGGCGGTGGATGAGGTCAGGAGCAGATTGTGATCGGTATAAAAGATCGTTTCCGCCGCCGCGACCTGCACCTCGCGCAAGGCTTCCCAACCATGCGCATAGATAAATTCCTTTACAAAATCGGGATAACGGTCAAATATTTCGCTCATATTGCCTCCCTTTTTGTGTGATCAAAATTCAAGCTCGTCAATGGTAAAGATCTTGTTCGGTGCCGCGTCTGTATCGGCGGTGGGCGCTTCGTCCGAGTCATCGTTGGGCGTTTTTAAGGTCACGGCGCTCCCTACCACTGTTTCAAAGGTGGCATCGGGGTTTTGCATGAGGATGTTGAGCACGGACATATAGTCGCGCAACATCTCACGCGGCGTGATCATACTGTCAGCGCCCGCACGGTCGAGGCAGATCTGCAAGAATTTTGCCATCTGCTCCTCGGTGATGTTCGGCTCCTTGCCATAATTCTGCGCGTAAAGCTTGGTCACGCGGCTGATGAGCGCAAAAAGCTCATCGTCGGAGAGTCTGCGCAGACGGATGACGGGACCGA
>JAZQXI010000087.1:0-7266 GCA_045632805.1 Eubacteriales bacterium
TTTTTTATAGCTGATATCCATATCTATACCTCGCAAATGCTAAAGCTTGAATATTTTATATTATATCATGCTTTCTTTTATTTTGCAACAGGATAATCTAATGTTCTGATAAAAAGTTGCAACATCTTGAAGCATAAATACCTGTTCTTCATGTGTTGTTTGAGGTTTCCATCACGCAGAAGAGAAAAAAGCGGCTGTCATCCAACCACTTTGATCTGTCGTTGCGTTATTCGCTATGTTCGCATAAGGCTTCGTATATGAGTCTTGAACCGAGCTTGAAGGCATATTCGAAGATTGCTGCTTCGGCGAGGCTCATATACTCACTCCAGCAATCATGGAACTTTTCGAATATTTCCTTCTGCTCTTCATTGAAGGTTTTCTCTAAGTCCTCGTGATGCCTTGCCATGTATCCGAGTAGCTCCTTCATCTCCTTCGAGTTGGTTCTGCTATCTTCTTGCGGTATTATGTTACCGTGCCATAGCTCTTTTATCATGTTTTTCATAGGTTGTACCTCCTGTTAGCACAACAACATACCACAGAAGAGAGAGGAAGTCCAGCACTTTTCCGAAAATAAATCCGGGCTTTTTTTCACGGGGCGTTTTCTTTGACTACTGCGACTCAAATTTTGAGGGCTGACAGATTATTTTCTGCCAACCCTCGCCTTTTTTCCTCATCCCGAAAAATTGAAATTTGACGGTCTTATTTCAATTTTCCCAATTTTGCAGTGTTTGCAATCACAATCAGTGTAGTTTGAGCATCAAGCTCCTGCTCGGGATTGATATTCACGTTAACTTTTTCGCCTTTCTTAATGGCAACGATATTGAAGCCGTATTTTTTACGGAGATTCAATTCGATCAGATTCTTACCGCACCATTCATCCTTTACGTCGATCTCAACCATTGATACATCCTTCGACAGAGAGATCATGTCAATAAAGCCCGAGCTAAGTAGATTCTTAGCAAGGCGCATGCCCGACTCGGTCTCGGGAAAGACCACTTGATCCGCACCTATACGAAGCAATATTTTTTGATGCATCTCGTTGGCGCATTTTGCGATTACTGTCTTAACCCCTGCCTCCTTGCAAAGCGTGACCGCCATCACGCTCGCTTCAAGATTACTTGCCATACAAACGATTACGGTGTCAATATTGCCTATTCCAAGACGGGAGATAACCTCCGCGTCGGTCACGTCGGCACACTTGCAAACAGGCAGATATGCCGCCGCATCGTTGACGATGCTTTCCTCGGCATCTACTGCGATAACCTCCCTGCCGTTCTCTACAAGCGCTCTTGCCACGGCCGTGCCGTATCTTCCAAGTCCAAAGACTGCGTATGTTTTCTTTGCTTTCATAATCTTCTCCTTATCCTATACTGATATCTTCCGTCGGCTCGGAAATGACGTTCTGACTCTCATTTTTGCTTCCGAGAGCGACAGCCAACGATATTGGACCGACTCTCCCAAAATACATCGTTACGATGATAATGAGCTTTCCGAACGTGTTAAGCGTTGCCGTCAGATTTCTTGAAAGTCCGACAGTTGCCGTTGCGCTGACCGTTTCATAGACCGCATCAAGGGCGGATGCGTTGCTCGTTGCCATCAATAGTATCGTTGATGCGGAACATATTGCAAGAAATGCTACCGCCACGGCAACTGCCCTTTTCACCGATCCCTCGGAAATACGGCGCCCGAACAAGGTTGCGCTGTTCTTGTTTCTGATGGTAGAAAATGCCGAGCAAATAAGGACGGCAATGGTTACAGTTTTCATACCACCTGCCGTTCCAACGGGAGAGCCGCCGATGAGCATCAAGATAATCGATACGGCGGCAGAGGGATTTGTCAGATTCTCTTGCGGAATAGAGGCAAAGCCTGCGGTTCTCGTGGTAACCGATTGGAAGAAAGAGACTTGAATTTTATCGAACAAAGACATCTCTCCGATGGTCAACGGGTTTGTGTATTCAAAAATCAATATGAGGATCGCACCGACAAGAATGAGCCCGACGGTAACGGTAATAGCGATCTTGGAGTGTAAGGTCAGATGCCTGAATATCTTACGGTTCTTTTTCGAACGGCTACGAGCGACACGAAGCACGTCCCACCATACGATGTAACCGAGACCTCCGAGAATGATGAGCGCGGACGTGACGATGTTGATTAAAGGATTGGTGGCGTAATTGCAAAGACTGTTTTCCGCAATAATGTCAATACCTGCGTTGCAGAAGGCGGAAACCGAGTTGAATACCGATATCCAGATGCCCCTTGCGCCAAACGCGGGGACGAACACGAGCATATACAGAGCAGCCCCTATTCCTTCGATGATCAGCGTGCCTAACAGCACATTCTTAACGAATTTCGCAAGTCCGGACATCGTATTGAGATTAAAGGCATCCTGAATCAGCAATCGGTCGCCGATACCCATTTTTCTGTTCAAAAGAAGCATCAGTCCCGACATAATGGTGATGATACCCAGACCGCCGATCTGTATCAGAAGCAATATGACGATCTGCCCGAATACGCTCCATGTGGAGACCGTGGGAAGCGTAACGAGTCCCGTCACGCAGGTGGAGGTGGTTGCCATAAAGAGCGCATCAAGATACGGCACGGCCTCCCCTGTGGCAGAGCTGATCGGCAACGCCAAAAGCGCACTGCCCAAAAGAATGGTAACAAGGAAGCTGAGCAATATGATCTGCGTAGTCGAAAGTGCAAATTTCTTTTTCCTAACCATAAATTTTTCCTCTAAAAAAGCATAAAGGAACCAACATTCCCTACAGTCAGCTAGTTCCTTTTATCATCGTTATTTTTTATAATTGTATCATATTTTGCTGTTTATGTCAATATTTTTTTGTACAATACTTACCATCGCTATTATACCGAGAATAGAAATCAGTATTCCTAATCCTGAGACAGTTATAAATACTACCATTTTGCTTCCTTCTATAAATTCTTATTTACAAGCAAGCTTACTATACCGCTTGCGACTGCCGTCTCAAGATAGTTCACAGCAAGGATCACTATACTCGTGAGAATCATAACGATGCCTACCACGCGGTTTAAGGTCTTTTCATTAGACCTGTTGGCGATTTTTGCAGCAATTCTTGCCCAAAGCAGAGTAAACACAACACACAGTACAAGACAGAGTGCGTCGGGAAATCCGCCGATTATAAAATGACTGATGCCACCTGTCAGCGCCGTGAACGCCATAATGAACACGCTTGTGCCGACAGCCAAATGCATAGGATAACCGAGGAATGAGGTCAAAACGAGCAAGAGCAACATTCCCCCGCCCGCGCCTGCAAAGCCGCAGATAAAGCCAACAAAAACGCCTCCGACGATTGCTTTTATCAATCTGCTTTTAGGCGAGCCTGCCTCCAATTGCTTCCTCGTTTTGTTGACGGGCTTTAAAAGAAAGCGCAATCCGATTATAATGAGTGCTATCTGCATCGTGCCGCTCATAGCCTGTTCAGGTAAAAAGCTTGCTACGAAACTGCCGATCATCGTTACGACCAACACACTCACAAGCAACGGCAAGCTGTTTTTTACGTCCAAGTTTCCGCTTTTCTTATAGGTATACGCGCTGACAAGGCTTGCCAGAACGTCGCTGATCAGCCCTATGCCAACCGCATCGTAGGCAGGCACCCCTAAAAAGGTTATGAGCATTGGACCTATCACCGCGGCGGCACTCATACCGGCAAAGCCGGTTCCAATACCCGCGCCTGCACCTGCGATAAAGCACACAAGTATTTTAATTAGAATATCTCCCATGATTATCTCCTTTAATCTACCGTTTGTTTATGAGATATTATATCATATTTTTGTGAACTTTTCAACCGATCGGGCTTTTTTGCTTACTGCGACACAATTTTTAAGGGGCGACCGTTGATGGTCGCCCTTTTCGTTATACAAAAACGCCGCCAAGGAGTCAATTGATCCCTTGGCGGTTGCTTTTTATCTTTTTTTATATATTACAAGCTCGGGATTTTCTCCGTTTTCTTCATAGGTGCAAACCAGAAGAAAATCCATATTCGCTACAAGCCCGAAGCATCTGTTGCCGCCAAATTCGCATTCAAGCTGATAGCCAAGATAGGTCGCACCGTCATCAAGGTATTTTACCTTCTGCCCATTCGGTAGCGTATATTCGAGATTCACATAACCGCCTATGAGCGCAGAAAGCTCGGTAACCTCCGGCATTCCCTCAATATGCAAGTCGTTAAATTCTTTAATGATCTGCTCTTTGAATTCTTCGAACTTTTCTTCCCCGCCAAGCTCGGTATATTTCTTCCAATAATTCAGCCTTGGAAGCATATCCTTCATATACGCGCGAACTTGATCGGACGAAAAATGCTCATTTGCCATGTGATCGGCACAAAAGTCGATTAGGGTATCCATATTATCGTAAGTATATTCCCCGTCTGCATAGCACCACTTGCAGTATTCCTCATTGAAAAATCCGTCGGTCTCCTTGCTGATATTAGCGTCTTCCAAAGGCATACCGCAGCATTGGCAGATCAGATTTTGCGGTGAGCCGAGGAGTGTATTGATCGATACGTCAAGCTCCTTGGAAAGCAATTTCAGTGTTTCGGTGTTCGGTACGGTCTCCCCCGTTTCCCAACGAGAGACCGCCTGACGTGTTACGTAGACCTTTTCGGCAAGCTCCTCCTGCGAAAGTCCTTTTTTCGTTCTTAAATCGCGAATGACATCCTTTGTTTCCATATATTCACCGCCTTGTAAATTGGATGATTTTAGTATATCATAAATTCATGAAAGAAGCAAGCAACCGTCTGTTGCTCTCCTCGCATCATCCGATCAAGGACTTACGCTGTTCCAAATTTGCTCCGCCGTGACTCGAATTTGTTCCTCATTTGAAATCGTGGGCGTTCCGTCGCCATCTTGTGTTCCGTACATACCAAAATAGGCATGACAACCGCCCTCAATGACGGTTTCGGTAAAATCTTTGGGAAGATTCGATTGATTTTCATCATATTTTTCACGGTTCATCACACGATCCTCGCTACCATAGATCGAAAGCACGTGAAGATCGGTATCCGACAGATCCGCGGTTGAATAAGAACCAAGCAGAATCAATCCCTCGTAATCCTCGGCATGATCGGAAAGATAGGATGCCGCCATCGATCCCCCGAGAGAGTGACCTCCGATGTACCAATGCTCAATTTCGGGAAAACGATCTTGTATGCCGTCCGCGGCGTTGATATCCAACACGGCAAGATTGAACGGCATTTCTACCAAGACACAGAGAATCCCCCGCTCGGCACACGCCGCCATCAAGGGCTGATATGCGGTGTATTCCACCTTTCCGCCGGGATAGAAGATCAGACCCGCCGTTGCGTGATCGGGTTCGAACACCAGCGTACCATCCTCAAGCGTGTGAACCGCCACTGCATTCATTGATGCAAACGCCTCAATGGCATCCGTGTCGGCACGGTAATAATCTCCAAGATAGATCGCGCAAGCTCCTACGATCACTGCCAAAACCAGCAGAACAGACGTGATCCATATCAAGATTTTCCTTTTTCGTTTATCTGCAAATAAATTCATATTTGAAGCACTCCTATTCTCACTTGCATTTTCTCGACTGAAATTACCTAATCATTATACCATAGTTTCATGAATATTTCAAGACGGGTTATAAATTTGCGCCAAACCAAAATTTTATTTAAAAAAAGCGTACGTGATTGACAATTTGCGAAATGTGTATTATAATATATTCAGTACACTTGGTAAGATTACAAAATCAACGAAATCGCTTTGTATATGCCCATGATACGGATGGGTGTTTCTACCAACCGCCGAAAACGGTTGACTACAAACAGCAGTCACGTTTAAAGGAGGAACCATTACATGAAGTTTGATATTATCATCGTAGGTGCAGGCCCCGGCGGCATCTTTTCCGCCTACGAATTGGTGCAAAAGGCACCGCACCTCAAAATTGCCGTATTCGAGGCAGGTCACGCACTCAATCGCCGCCACTGCCCCATCGACGGCGAAAAAATCAAGTCCTGCATCGGTTGCAAGAGCTGTTCCATTATGAGCGGCTTTGGCGGTGCGGGTGCTTTCTCGGACGGAAAATATAACATCACCAATGATTTTGGCGGTACGCTTTACGAATACATTGGAAAAAAGCATGCTCTGGAACTGATGCACTACGTGGATGAGATCAACATGGCATACGGCGGCAAGGACACCAAGCTCTATTCCACAGCCGGCTCAAAATTCAAGAAGGAATGCATCCGTCACGATCTTCATCTTTTGGACGCGTCGGTTCGTCATCTCGGCACCGACATCAACTACGTGGTGTTGGAAAATCTTTATGCGTACTTACAGGACAAAGTAACGTTTTTCTTCGACACCCCTGTTGAATCGATCGAAAAGGTCGATCACGGCTATGAAATTCTTTGCAAAAACGGCACCTTTACCGCCACGACCTGTATCATTTCCGTGGGGCGCAGCGGAAGCAAATGGATGGAAAACATCTGTAAAACGCTCCGAATTCCCACTCGCTCCAACCGCGTGGACATCGGCGTTCGCGTGGAGCTTCCCGCCGAGGTCTTTGCACACCTGACGGACGAGCTGTACGAAAGCAAAATCGTTTATCGTACACGTGAATACGGCGACAAGGTCCGCACCTTCTGTATGAATCCCAAGGGTGAGGTCGTCAACGAAAACACCAACGGTATCATCACGGTGAACGGTCACAGCTATGAGGACCCCGCAAAGCAGACCGAAAACACCAATTTTGCCCTTTTGGTGGCAAAGCATTTTTCCGAGCCATTTAAGGACTCCAACGGCTACGGTGAATCCATCGCGCGCTTGAGCAATATGCTTGGCGGCGGTGTGATCGTTCAGCGTTTTGGGGACTTGACCCGCGGACGCCGCTCTACGCAAAGCCGCATTGACGAGGCGTTCATCACTCCCACGCTCAAAGCAACTCCGGGAGATTTGAGTCTGGTACTTCCCAAACGAATTCTGGACGGCATTATTGAAATGATCTATGCCCTTGACAAAATCGCTCCGGGAACTGCCAATGACGATACCCTGCTTTACGGTGTCGAGGTAAAGTTCTACAATATGGAAGTCGAAGTCGATGAGAATCTGGAATCCTGCCACAAAGGGCTCTACGTCATCGGAGACGGAAGCGGCATTACACATTCCCTTTCGCACGCATCCGCCAGCGGCATTCACGTGGCACGTTGCATTGCAAAGCAATAAAAAGCCAAAGAGACGTCAAAAATCCTGCCCACAAGTCGGAGGCCA
>JAZQXI010000088.1:0-2238 GCA_045632805.1 Eubacteriales bacterium
TGTTGTGGGGGAGGATCCTTCCTGCAAGAGGTTCCCCCGACGCCCCTTTCAAGAACTTTCACCGCCTTTTTTATATGCGCCCTCTATCGCAGGAAAATCAAACATCTCCCCCCGATGGTGCTGTGCGTTTTGGTGAAAGCGTTCGTGCAGTACAGACTCTGCCGAATTTGTAGCTTTAGAGCGCTGACGACACAATAGCTCCCGCTACCATTTTGGGACCCACGACCCAAAATGGTCACGAAATGTTGGTTTACTGATGGCATCATAAAAAATATACGTTCATTTCGCACTTTGCATTTTGCATTTCAATACGAACGGGGTAGCAAGAGCCTCCCTTGTGTATAAAGTGAGGTGGCTCGCGTAGCGAGGCGGAGGGATTATAAAAGCAAAAAATTCGTGGTGAAATAATCCCTCAGTCACCTTCGGTGACATTTCCCTTTACACAAGGGAGCCTTTGGCTTGGCGTTCCCCGATAGTCTATCTGATCGATAAAATTCCTTCGTTATCACTACTTAGCATATCGCAGATCCCTCAAAGAATTCTTACTTATTTTTCTTAGTACATGTCATGAAAAATACGATGAGCGCGATCGCTCCGCCGACGAGTGCCAAAGCCCCCACAACGATCAAAATCACACCCCAAACGGGAAGCCCTGCCCCGGGTGAGGTGGATTCCGGATTGCCTTCGGTAGGATCGGACAATTCGGGTGCCAAAACGTTCACATTCCGCTTGTTGCCGCAACGGTTGCACTCGGTGTCGGTGGCATCGTCGTATTCGTGACCCAAAGGACGCACGAAATTACTCGTTCCCAACTCCTTGCCACACCCCTTGCACATCTTGACCGTCTTGCCATATTGCGTACACGTAGGCTCGATAACCGTTTCTTCATACGCATGGATATGTGTCAGATCAACCTGTTGCAGCTTGCGGTACTTGCCCGTTTGCGTGGAATAATACTCCACCGCCACATCCTCGCCGTCCTCCGAAAAATACAGCATCGTGACCATACCGTAGCCGCCCGGAATCTCCTTGTCGATGCCCTGCGGATCGATGAGCATGTGCGTTACGGCGTTGCCGTTGTCTCCAACGACCTGATCGATCACAACGTCATCGCAGGTCATGTGACCGCAAAGCACCATGGTGATGTTTGCGTGCTTGCTCACCAGCTTTTCCCAGATGTCGTCGCCATCGTTGTTGTTTTTGTCATAGTAAGATTGCGAGGGACAGTAGTCATCCCCCGTTGCCAAGAGACTTCCATCCGCTTTGAGATACCCGTGCGTGGTGACGATGACCTTGTGGTCAGCGTGCGACGAGACCACCTCGTTTGCCCACTCCAGAACGGGATCCTGCGCGCCAAAATCCAAACAAAGGATCAGATATTTGGTGTTGCAGACCTCAAAGGTGTGGTAAACACTCCCTACCTCGCCCTCGGTGTAATAGCCCGCGATGTTTTCGGTGTAGGGCGTGTAGTCGGCAAACCACTCGTTAAAGCGCGTGTAGCCGTCGTGTCCGCTACCTCGAACCAAGGTGTACGGAATGACGCCGTTCATCTTGGAGATCGCCTCCTTGGCGTATGCCCACTCGCGGTCGCCTACGGCTGTTTTTTCCTCGGTGTCATTGTTCTTGTGTCCCCAATCCTCGCCATTTTCGGTGATGTCGCCAAGACCGATGACGTATTGCATCTTTTTGGACTCGGCATTGTCTACGATCCATTGGTAAAGCTCGGGAAGGGACTTGGTGTAAGCGTTGGGAGTCTCTTTTGCCCCCTGACACGCGAGCGTTTGCGTGTCTCCCACCACAGCGATCGAATACGCGTACTCGCCCGTGTAGGCTTCGGACTCGTCATACCAAGGCGTTGCCGCCTCGACCTTGCCCATGCTCATGCTCGGCACGCACAGCAGCGCCATGAAGCACGCGAGACACACGGATATCCATCGTTTTTGCTTGTTTTGCATCCGAATTTCTCTCCTTATTATGATTGATACATCTACATTATATCAAAAAAAGCACTTCTGTCAATGCGTTTTAAAAGCTCAAAAGTTTTTTCATGCAAAACGCTCAAAACCGCAGGAAAGAAATTGTGCAGAAAGATCATGAACCTTAGCATCAGCCAAATATCCCTCCCCCCTCTCTGAAATGCGCTTTGAAAAAGCGCACACGCCCAGACAAAAGACGTCTGAACAACGTCTTTTGTCTGGAAGTCGGAGGCCAAGCGGTCTTAGGAAGACAAACCAAGCC
>JAZQXI010000089.1:0-35591 GCA_045632805.1 Eubacteriales bacterium
CGTTTCGAATATGCTTCACCGCCACACGCCTTGGGGCGCAAACGAGAACGGCTACGGTTTGTAGCCGTTCAGCCTGCTGACAAAGGTATTAGCACTGTCAAAATGACGAAAAGTTTTGATCAAACTTTTTCAAAAGTTTGCGCGGTGGAGGCTGCGTAAGCCTCCTCGCCCTCCGCAGAGGGCGAAATTTCCCTCAAAACGGCGTTTTCTCTTTTGCTAAGCTGCAATTGCTTGCAATTGCGGCTGAGCTTGCGAAGCCTCTTCTCATTTGCGCCTATCGTGTCAAAGAGAAAAGCGGCAAAGGAATTTACGGTGTTTCACAAACTGCGCATTTGGTTCTGCCAACATAACGAGCGCCAACGCATTTTGCGTTGGCGCTCGTTCAATATTTTTTCATTCAATTACATACCCAGCACAGCCGCGCCGATGATGCCCGCGTCGTTGCGGAGGGTCGCAATGCGGATTGCGGGAGTGGGAACCGTTCCCGTGCCGTAGATTTGCTTCAAAACCAGAGGCGTTACCAAATCCAACAGATACTGACCCTCGTTGGAAATACCGCCGCCGATGGAGAGAACCTCGGGCTGGAAGATGTTGATGATGGTTGCAAGACCGCTTGCCAGATATTTGATGTATTCGTCTACAACCTCGCATGCCGCCGCGTCACCTGCACGCTTACCGTCAAACGCGATGCGTCCGTTGACCTTGCCCGCATCTGCTACCAGCTTGGTCATCAAGGTTTCACGTCCGCTCTTTGCGCACTCGTCCAGCTTTTCCTGCGTGGTTTTGATCAGACCTGTTGCAGAGGAGTATGCTTCCCAGCAACCGTTTCTGCCGCAAGAGCAGGGACGGCCGTCAACTTGGATGACGATGTGACCAAGCTCACCTGCTGCAGAGTTAAAGCCCTTAAAGACCTTTCCGCTATCGATGATACCACCGCCGACACCCGTGCCGAGCGTGATCATAACCGAGGACTTGGAGCCTTTAGCCGCGCCCGCGATCGCTTCACCCCATGCGGCTGCGTTCGCGTCGTTTTCGATATGTCCTTCTTTGATCCCCAGCGCTTCCTTGAGACGGGGAATGATGGGGAAGTGACGGAAGGGAAGATTGTTGGTGTAGATGATAACACCCGTTTCGTCATCTACGATACCGGGGGATGCGATACCAACGGAGTCTACGTCAGAGAGTGCAATGCCGTTGTCGGCACACAGCTTTTTGCAAAGCATCGCCATATCGTTGACAATCTCTTCCTCGGGGCGGTTGGCACCCGTGGGAACGCTGTCCTTTGCGATGATCTTAAACTCTTCGTTTACAATACCTGCGGCGATGTTGGTTCCGCCTAAATCAATTCCAATACGATACATGGGAATCATCTCCTTTTCTAATTGAACTACTTATATTATAATGCTTTTTGTACTGCCCGTCAAGGCTTTTTTATGCAAATGTGAAATTTGTCCGACTCTTGCAGATCCAAAAGGTCGATCGCGCGCTCCATGGTGGAACGGTATTCTGCAAAGTGTTCGGGGTGGTGTGCGTCGCTTGCGGTATAGAATTTGCATCCCTGTGCCTTGGCAAGGCGGAAGATGCGCAGTACCGTGTTCGCTTCGTCATCGGCAAATTCCATATCGTCGCGGTTAAGCTCAATTCCGACACCAAGCGCGGCAGCTTTTTGGAACAACCGTTCCATTTCCGACTGAGGGATCATATTGATCGTAGCGAGGTAATTTTCCCGCGGCTTGGGAGCAAGGAGTCCGCACGCAAGATGCGCGATGCCAACCTTGTGAAAGGGCAGCTCCATACTTAACACGGCATCCAAGCGCTCCACCCAAAGGCGTGCGCGGGATTCAAGAGACTCGGCGTCCTCTTCGGAAATCGTAAATCCCGTCATATGCAGATGCGTTGTGGGAAGGACGATAAAATCAAAATCATCATAGCGAGAGGGGGGAATCCCAAGAGTCAGATCCTTCCTCAAATCGGTTTCACAACCAAACAGAAACCGAATGCCGTCAGCCCGAGGAAGATTTCGGAACGCCGAGATATGATCAAAATTCTGCGGCGCATACCAATCGGAAGCACCGGGAACGGCAGAATCCCAATAATGGTCGGTCAAGCAGAGCGTGGTGATGCCGTTTTCCTTGGCGTACTGTAAAATGTAATCGGGCGTCTGCTTGGGATCGCGAGAGCAAGAGGAAAGGCGGGAATGCAGATGCAGATCCTGATCCAATACAAAGCGACTCATCGGATGCCCTCCTTAAAACATGGTTTCAATGTCGTTTCTCGTGTAATATTGCTTCTTATCACAGAAGCGGCAGGCAACCTCCAGAGTTTCGGGCTTGCCCTCGGCAACCTGCTCGTCAAGGAGCTTAAAGAGGTCGGCTTGCCCCAGCGTGATCAGCGCCTTGGTGGTGCGTTCGCGGCTGCAGTTGCATTGATAAGCCACGTCCAATTCATCAAAGATGTCAAAGGGGATATCCTTGAACGCCAATGCCGCGATCTCCTCCAAGGGGAGTCCCGCGTCAAAGAGGGCGGAGACATTGGAAATGGCGGGGAGATTGCGCTCGATCAGATCCACTGTTGCTGGATCGGCAAAGGGGAGCAGTTGGATCAGCACACCGCCTGCGGCGCGGCAGGAGCAATCGGTGTCCACCAGCACGCCAAGGGCGCAAACCGTGGGGACCTGTTCGCTCTGCGCGTAATATGCGGCGATGTCCTCGGCAATCTCGCCGCTGACAAGCTCAATCGACCCGTTGTAAGGCTCGGACGAGCCAAGGTCGCGGATGATGTTCAAAAAGCCGTTGCCGACAGCACCGCCGACATTAAGCTTTCCGTTTTCCTTGAGCGGCAGATCGACTTGCGGATTTTGAATGTATCCGCGCACGTTTCCGATATAGTCGGAGACTGCGAGAACGGTGCCCGCGGGGCCATCTCCCTTGAGGCTGACCGTAATGGTATCGTTTTTCTCACCCAAGAGACACCCCATCAGCGACGTTACGGTCAAAAGGCGACCGAGGGTTGCTGTGGCGGTGGGCGTTGTATTGTGAATGCGAATGGCTTCATTGACGATGTCGGTGGAGCGGATGACATGAATCCGTGCGCTTCCATCGGCGGTCATAGCGCGTAAAATGGTAGATGACATAGTTTGCGGTTGATTCCTTTATCTTTTTTTATAAAATGGTTACGGTTTGATCGCGCGCGCGGCAAAATACCAACGCTCGGTGGTGTCCGTGGGGGCAGAGAAGGCGGTGTCCGACCACACGCCAAGCAATTCAAGCCCCGCGCCCCTCAAAGCCGAGGCGATCTCCTTCATGGTGTAACAGCGCTCGCGCTGATGCTCGTCGGAGCGGCGGTAGGTCCCGTCGGCAAGCTCTTCAAACAGCGTCAGGTCAAATTCACAGATCGCTTTCTCAGGAGAATAGGTGTTTTGCCAGCCGCAAAAAACGGGAATTCGTTCCTCGCCCTCTTCGTCTGCATAGACCAGCTCATCTTCCAGAATGTAAGCGTTGTCAGCGTAGACATTTGTAAATTTGTAGGGCGTATTCATATCAAAAAGAAAGAGTCCATTGGGGTCAAGATAATTGTGAACGGTGGCGAAGCAAGCCGAAAGATCCTCGGGGGAGAGCAGATAGTTGAGACTGTCCAAGCAGCAGGTCACGGCGCCAACCGTGCCGTAAAGCTCAAACGTGCGCATGTCCTGTTGCAACCAAAGCACGTTTAATTGCGCTTCTGCCGCGCGCGCAAACGCTTCGCTGAGCATGTCCGCACTGCCGTCCACTCCGATCATTTCATAGCCACGGCGCGCCAATTGCAGAGTCATACTGCCTGTTCCGCAGGCAAGATCCAACACCAGCTGCGGACGGGTGGGAAGAAAACGGTCAAAACACTGCTCGATAAAATCCGCCCATGAGGTGTAATCGATTTCGGCATTGAGCTTGTCATAGACGTGCGCAATTGCCTCATAGCCCTCGCATCCCATCAGCGATGTGCCTTCCTTTCAAGGCGATCCAAAACGGTTGTGTAGCCGCTGTTGCCGTATTGCAGACAACGGTTGACACGGCTGATGGTTGCTGTGGAAAGTCCTGTCTGCTGTGCGATTTGAGCGTAGATACATTTGTTTTTGAGCATGCTTGCCGCGTACAGGCGGCGGGACATTTCCTGAAGCTCCGAAACGGTACAAAGATCCTCTAAAAAGTGTTTGCACTCCTCGGGATTCTGCAGAGTCAACAGTCCTTGGCACAAAAAATTAAGAAGCTCATCCGCGCTGTAATTTTCCATAATGGCGCATCTCCTTTGCCTTGAATTCAAACATATTGTACCACAGAAATGACTAAAAGTAAATAGATTACCGTGATTTTTTACAAAAAATCCGCATTCGGGAAAGCCGGGATATTTTTTGAAAAAATCGGTCTGTCGTATTGACGAAAAAATGTTTTTGTGATATAATGATATGTAATGTTAAATCGTTTTACACGGAGGAAGCTTCTCATGACACTTTATGAAGATCTCAAATGGCGCGGGCTGATTCAGGATATTTCCAGCCCCGAGCTCATTGATAAACTCAACGCGGGCGGCATGACCTTTTATATCGGTACCGACCCTACGGCAGACAGTCTGCATCTGGGACACTATTCGTCCTTTTTGATCACACGCCGTCTGGCGGCTGCGGGACATACGCCTCTTTTGCTTGTCGGTATGGCAACGGCTCTGATCGGTGACCCCCGCGGAACTGTGGAGCGCAAGCTCTCCGACCGTGACGAGGTCATCCACAACTACGAGTGCCTCAAGACTCAGTTGCAGAAGATCTTCCCCTACGAGGTCGTTAACAACTACGATTGGGTCAAGGATCTCAACATCATCGATTTCTTCCGCGATTACGGAAAGTATATCAACGTAGGATACATGCTGAGTAAGGATCTGATCCGTCGCCAGATGGAAAGCGGTATCTCCTATGCCGAGTTCTCCTACATGCTCATTCAGGGCTTGGACTTCAAGTATCTGCACGAAACGCGCGGGGTTGATCTGCAGGTGGCCGGCTCCGACCAGTGGGGGAACATCACCACGGGTATCGAGCTGATCCGCAAGACCACGGGCGACGAGGTTTATGCAATGACCATGCCGCTTGTCACCGACTCGCACGGCAATAAGTTCGGCAAGAGCGAGGGCAATGCCGTATGGCTTGATAAGAATAAGACCAGCTCCTACGAACTGTATCAGTTCCTGCTTAATTCCGAGGATAGCATGGTGATCGAATATCTCAAGAGATTGACCTTCCTCTCGCGCGAGGAGATCGAGGCAATTGAGGCTGAGCACAATGCCGCTCCCGAAAAGCGTCTGGCGCAGAAGAAGCTGGCAGAGGAGATCCTCAACGATCTGCACGGCGAGGGCGCTTACGAATCCGCTGTCAAGATCAGCGAACAGCTCTTTGCGGGTAACATCAAGGAGATTCCCACCAAGGATCTGTTGGCAGGACTGAAGGACGTACCGCACTTTGAGACCGCGGGCGGTCCTATCATGGATGTCCTGGTCGGCGCGGGCATCTGCTCTTCCAAGCGTGAAGCGCGCGAGTTTATCTCCAACCGCTCCCTGACTCTCAACGGCGAGCCCATCGCCAACATCGATGTACAGATCGATGCATCGCAGACCGTGGGCGAGAAGTATATCGTTATCCGCCGCGGCAAGAAAAAGTATTATCTGGGTGAATTGAAATAATAGAAATCAATCGGGCGTTTTCGATGCGTTAGCATGGGAAGCGCTCGATTTTTTGTCGGTTTCACCGACGGTAACCGTTAAATCCACATCCACACAAGCCATGCATAAAAGCCATATTGCTTGCATAGATTGTACCAACGAAACTGCAAAAAGGAGCGGAAACGATGGAATACAATCAAAAAACGGAGGCGCTTGGAGCGCGGATGCAGGCGGCGGTATGCGACCGTACGGTCACTACAGAGCTGGCAAGTGATTTTTCACTGCCCGATTATCAGCCCGAGGTCAAACGCCTGTTGCGGGTGCGCGCAACGGTCTCACCTGCCGATAAATATATTGGAGCGGGAAATGCGGAGCTTTCTGGAACAGTAGATTATCATATTTTGTACGCAGGGAACGACGGTGCGCTTTACTGTGCCAATCAAACGGGAGAATATCGATTTTCCTGTCCCGTGGAGATGACCGGGGATTTCGATCTTGGCGAAGGAATTTGTTGCGACGTGGAAACGGTGGCAGATACGTTGAGCGGCCGCGTGGTCGCTCCAAGACGCTTGTCTTTGAAATGTCGGTTGCGTTCGCGTGTGCGGATGTACGGGACGCGTGTTTTGGAGGAGCATATCAGCGGAAACACGAATGATGGGGAGCTGCAACGCTTGAAAAAACACGCGCAATGCGCACGGTTGTTTGTTGGAACGAGTGAGGCAATACAGCTTGGTGACGAGATCCTTTGCGATGCACAGGCGGAAAACTTGCGTGTGATCACAGCCGATGCAGAGGTTTATGTCAACGAAGCGGAAGCGGGGAGCGGATGCGTCAACTGTCGCGGTGAGGTGGCGCTCAAGCTGTTGACTTGTATGGAGGGGAGCGAGGAGCTGCCCGCGGTACAGCTCCGCAAGATCCCGTTTTCGGCAAGTGTTCCCGTAGATGGAGCCGAGGTCAATTGCGATTGCATAGCGAGCGGTGTTTGTACGGAGCTGAATATTACGGTAGAGGACGGTAGAATTCTGTGCGAGGTTGCCGTGCGTCTGAACGCGCATGCACAACGGAATGAGGAGTTGATATATACCTGCGACCTTTATTCCACCAAGGCGTTGACCGAGTGCCGCTATGAAAATGTTTTACTTCCGTGCGCGATCAAATGTACGGGCGGCAATTTCTCGCTCAATACCATGCTGACCTTGGAGGAGGCGGGACTGCGACGCGAGCAGACGGTCATTGACATGATCCTGACACCGGGAGCGCTGAATCTGGAGTGTGAAAACGGAAGATATATCGTAACGGGGCGTTGCCGCGCTTTGGCAATTCTTTGGAGCGGTGAAGAGTACGGTGCGCAGGAGTTTGAATTGCCGTTCCGATATGAAACAGAGGGTAGCGAGGAGGAGATCAAGGACTATGACTGTACGGTCACACCGATCTCTTGCCGCGCGCGTATGGACGGTGAGCGCATTGCGATCGATGCCGAGATGTATGTCAACCTTGCGACCCGTACCGAACAAAAGCACAATCTGCTGACGGATGCTGTGATCGGTGAAGAGATTAAGGCGGGAGGCGCGGCATATACGGTTTGTTATCCCGCGCGTGAGGATACGCTTTGGAGTGTTGCCAAGAGATATCACCGTGCGGTGGGTGAGATTGCACAAATGAACCCGCTGTCGGGAAGCCCCGCGGCAGATTCTGCGGATTCCTTGGACGGTGTTTCTTATTTGTTGGTATAAATAAAATTGAGGGTGTCACAAATGCATTTTGCATTTGTGACACCCTCTCAGAGTGTAGACCAAATAACCGGCTTTCGTCAGTTTGACGAAAGTTTTGATCAAACTTTTTCAAAAGTTTGCGAGGTCAAGAAGCGAGGAAAGTCCCTTCGGGAGTTGAGAGATTGGATCAATCCAATCTCTCAGCCCTTGGCGCGCTCCGCAGAGCGCGAAATCTTTCCCAAAACGGCGCTTTTCTTTTTGCCAAGTTGCAATTGCTTGCAATTGCGGCTGAGCTTGCGAAGCCTCTTCTCATTTGCGCCTTCTTAGTCAAAAGAAAAAGCGGTATAAAACAGTTTGTACAAATCGACAAATTGTGTACTTGGGGTCTCCCCCCTCTTGATACTTTAGAATATTTTTGTTAAGTTGGCTTTTTCCAACAGCTTATAGGCAAGCGTTGCAACCGTAACGGCGGCAATTCCTTGAATGGCGTTAAAGGGAAGAGAGACCAATGCCGCCGCACCGAAAGAGAGAAAGCATGCTTCATAAAGCAGATATCCCACCATCATCGTAAGTTCTGCGGCAATTCCGGAGAGCAGGTGGCGGACAAGCGTGGAAAATCGGGAGGATAGTCTAAATACAAGGATCGCAACCATGCCCATCAATGCTTTGATGATCAGTGTCGCGGGGGCATAAACGGTATAGCCACCGAGAAGATCGGTCAAGGTCGCGCCCAAAGCGCAGGCAATCACACTCCAAGGACCTCCCAACGTCCATGCGCCAAGCAAAAGCATGCTGTCGCCAAGATTGACATTGCCAATGCCAACGGGAACAGAGATCCATGTCGCGCTGAATACAAGAGCTGCCAACATGGCGGAAAATACCAATTTTTGAATGTTTTTTAAACGCAAGAAGATCCCTCCCTAAAAAGAATGGATTTATTATACGCTCATTTCCCCTTTTTGTCAAGTAGCGAATGCATTTTTTTCAAAAAAAAACAGCGAAGTCGGTTGAACGGTTGGGCATGCTTCAACGGGCATATGTTGCACTTGACAAAAACGGCATTGTATGATATAATAATAAAGGTATTTTGATCCCCATGCGAATGTTGATGATGGTATTGCCAAGCGCAATACAGAAAAGGAAGTAAAATATGCATGTAGTAGATTTAAAAGTGGTCAAGTCCAGAAAAGTGATTTTGGTCTTGTTTGATGTTTTTTGCTTTGCGGTGGTTGCTTCTCTTTATTACGGAGCAACTTTCGTGTTTGATAACTCCGTTAAATATGAAATCGGGAATTACCTGCTGAACTCGGCGATCCTCTTGGTTTCCATGTTTTTCTGGAGATTCGTTGCCCGTATTTATTTGGGAGTCTGGCGCTATACCAACACGGCTGTGTATTTAAAAATGATTTTGGCGGATGCCGCCGGCGGTGTTACCGCAATCATCATCAGTCGCGCAATCGGTAGCTTTGGCGGTATCTGGCACGATATCTGGCATTTTGTGATTGTTGCTTCCTTGTGCGCGTTGCTGATGCTCACGTCACGTTTTACTTACCGTCAGATTTATAAGCGCAACAAGCGCAAATCCTGCGACGATAGCCACAAGATCCCCGTTGCCATTGTTGGTGCGGGACAACTCGGTGTACATCTCGCGGAAGAGCTGTTGATGAGCAAACGTGCAAACTACAAGCCGCTGTTTTTCATAGACCGTGATACCACCAAGGTCGGAAGCCGCATTTCGGGGCTTAAGGTCTATCCGGAAAACGATGCGGTGATCGATTTGATCAAGGATCATGGAATCAGTGAGATCTTTATCGCACTTTCCGATCTTGACAGTGATATGGCAACGGCGCTTTATGACCGTTACGGCAAGACCGATTGCAAGATCAAAATTTATGACATTCCATTCCGCGATGTGGAAGAAGCGAAAAAGGACGAAGTGCCCCCCAAGCCCGCGCGCGGTGTATTGCATGACTTTTGCATTGAGGATTTGCTTTTCCGCAAGGCGCTTACCATCAATGATAGCGCGTCGTTCCGATATTACGCGAATAAGAAGGTGCTGATCACGGGTGGCGGCGGATCGATCGGTAGTGAGCTTTGCCGTCAGATCGCAAAGTGTAAACCTGCGCAATTGATCATCGTTGATATTTATGAGAATAACGCATACGATATTCAACAGGAATTGACGCGCCGTTATGGCGCAGAGCTTAACCTTGCTGTGGAGATCGCTTCGGTACGCGACCGTGCGCGTTTAGATGAGATTTTTGCCTATTACCGTCCCGACGTCGTGTTCCATGCGGCGGCGCACAAGCATGTGCCTCTGATGGAGCATAGCGGTTGCGAGGCGATCAAAAACAATGTTCTCGGCACGTACAACACCGCTGACATGGCGGAAAAATACGGCGTCAAGAAGTTCATTTTGATCTCCACCGACAAGGCGGTCAATCCCACCAACATCATGGGCGCTTCCAAACGGATGAGCGAGATGATCGTGCAATGCCGTACCGATAGCGAGACCAGCTTCGCGGCGGTTCGCTTTGGAAACGTGCTTGGCTCTAATGGCTCCGTGATCCCGCTGTTCCGCCGTCAGATTGCGGAGGGAGGACCGATTACCATTACGGACAAGCGTATCATCCGCTACTTTATGACCATTCCCGAAGCAAGCCAATTGGTGATTCAAGCGGGATCAATGGCAAAGAAGGGCGAATTGTTCGTGCTTGACATGGGCAAGCCCGTGCGCATTTATGATCTGGCAGTCAATATGATCCGTTTGTGCGGATTGACTCCCGATGTGGATATTAAGATTGAGGAAGTCGGTCTGCGCCCCGGAGAAAAGCTTTATGAGGAGCTTTTGATCAAGACCGAGACGCTGACCACGACAGAGAACAGCATGATCTTTATCGAGACCGATGCACCGCTTTCTCGCGGAGAGGTGGAAGATAAGATCGGACTGCTCAAGCAGGCAGTATCTGCGGCAAGCGGAGAGCTTGCATCCTCGAAAATTCGAGAGGCAATGCACCGTGCGGTTCCCACCTTCCGCGAGGCGGAGGAGATCAACCGCGATGCCGCAGCATCGGAAGAGATGAAGCAAGTTCTGAAAGGATAATTCCATACAGAGATGGGCTGTCGCCTTGGCGACAGCCCATCGGTTTAATATTCAAAATGATCCGCAATGGCGCGAATAGCATGGCAAGCGGGCTGTGCCAAGGTTGCAAGCTGATCGTATTCATGGACGGTCAGCCACATGCAAGAGCCCAGCATGGGACCCACAGTGCGGTGGAGCTTGGTGTGTGTTCCGGTCGAGAGGAACAGGAAGGGAATGTCCAATTCACGGCGCAACAAAGCGGTGGTTTTAAGGTTTTCCAGTTCTTCCTCCTCGGTGTTGGCGGCGGAAACGATCTTGGAAATATCAGCGCCGCGCGATTGGTGCTCTTTGGCGATCGCCAAGACTTCCTCGGCACTCATAAAGGTAAAGGTATGCGAGGACATCAGCACCTCAGCACCTGCCGCATGCAAACGGTCGATCAGCTTTTTTTGCTTTGCAATTGCTTCTTTGTCGTAGGTGATTTCATATTGCGAGGGGCAGTAGAGGTCGCCCAAAACGTCGATCAGGGTTGCACCCATGGCGCGGAACTCCAGATATTCCTCTGCAAGCTGTTCGTCGGTTTTTCCCTCGTTTGCGGCGTGGCCGCGATAGTTGGTCAAGTAAATCGGCTTTCTGCCGGCGGCTTCAAAGGCGGGGCGGAGCGCTTCGACGTTGCGGTATTCGGGGTTCATTGCCTCCATCTGGAAGCCATAGGCGTCACAGCCGTCAAAGGCGGCGCCGCGGATTAAGCGGATCAGGTCATCGGGGGTTGCCGCCTGCACTTGACAGGTGATCATGGGCTTGTTTTGATGTAAAAAAGTAGGTGTAGTTTTCATAGGTATCTCCTTGATTACTTGTTAAACATTATGCTTCGACCGCCGTCCATCAAAATGCTGACACCATTGAGGAATGCGCACTTTTCGGATGCGGCGTACATGATCATATCCACGATCTCCTGTACCTCTGCGGCGCGTCCGAGCATTGTTTTCATGTTTGCCATCGCGGGGCGCGTCATTACGGGTCCGGGAGCGATGCACACGCAACGGATGTTGTGTTCGGCACCCGCTTGCGCGATGGATTTGGTTACGCCGTTCATCAAAGCACTCTTAGAGGCGGAGTATGCAACGGCGCTACTACTTCCTTCTTCACCCGAGATCGAACCGAGATGGATGATCACGCCGTTGTTCTGCTTTGCCATTTGCTGCATGACCGCGTGATCGAAATAGATCGCGCCCTTGAGGTTGACGTCGATTCCGAAATCGTAGACGTCGATCGGGTTTTCGTAAAATACCTTGTTCGCGTTGCAGATGCGCGTTTCGGCACCGCCCGCGCAATTGATGAGAATATCGATCGCCCCAAAGCGTGCTACTGCAGCATCGCGCGCCGCTACGACCTGCGCATACTCACGGACGTCGACCTGTACACCGATCACGTTTTCGTGGTACGTACGGATGTTAGCAACGCAGGTATCCAGTGCATCTTGGTTGATGTCCGCGAGGACGACGTTCGCTCCTTCTTTTGCGTAGCACTCTCCAAGACGTAGCCCCATGCCGGAGGCGCCGCCCGTGATCAATACAGTTTTGTTTGCCATGATAATTTCCTCCACTCAAAAAAATAAGATGATAATTTTATTATAACCGCTTGACAGAAAAAAGAAAAGAGTGTATAATAGTAAAAAACAAAACAATTCTACGGAGGGGGATATGAGCAACTATTCGGTTTCCTTGACCTACCTGCGTGGGGAAAATTATTCCCAAAGGGCGGGCGTTGTCAACGATTTTTTGCACCAACCCCGTCCCCTTTACAGTGTGGCGTACATCAAAAGAGGATGCGCACGCTTTGTTAACAACAATCAGGAGATCCGCGTGGGCGAGGGCGAGGTGATCTTTGTCCCCAAGGGTTGCCGATACTATTCAATTTGGGAAGGAAAGAGTGGAACCGACTTTCTTTCCTGCTTTTTTGATCTGACGCCGTTTGGAGAGCCAATAGGGAACCGAATCTACGGTCTGCAAAAAATCGAGGACTGTGAGAGCCTGCAGGGGGATTTTGAAAGCGTGGTGTTAGGTGGGGATGATGCCTGTTCGGTGATGGATGCCATGGGAAGGTTTTTACACATTCTGGCGACGCTGTTTCCGCGGATGCACTACGAGAGCTATCAAGGTGTTAACGATCGGATCATTGACGCGGTGCGATACATCGAGAGCCATTATGATACGCCCTTGCGTGTTCCCGATTTGGCGGCACTTTGTCATATCAGCCCATCGTATTTTTACGAGTGCTTCAAGCGAGAGATCGGTATCTCTCCCATTGAATATAAAAATAAAATTATGATCCGTCATGCCGAGCGGAGTCTGATCGATCACCCCGAGATGTCGATTGAAGAATTGAGCGAGCGACTTGGGTTTGAATCTTCAATCTATTTCCGCCGTCTTTTCAAAGCGTTGACGGGTAAAACGCCGCGCGAGTATCGCAAGAGCGCGAAGAAGGAAATTTAACAAAAAATAAGCTATCATGATTGGTATGATAGCTCATTTTTGTTATTTTTTCTCCTGCAGACAATCCACAAGCTTGAGTACCAGCTCGCGTTCTGTGCTGTCAAGTGCCGAAATGTCCACGGAAATTTGATCGGAAAGGGAGAGCAGATAATCGGTGCTGACGTGAAAGATACGAGACATTTCCACAACGTTGTCAAGTGTCGGTGTAGAGGTGGACATTTCCCACGCGTTGACCGCATTTCTGGAGATGCCGAGGCGGTTGGCAAGATCGGTTTGTGTCATTCCCATCTTGTCGCGCAGGTAACGGATGCGGTCGGCAATGTTCAAAATCATAGTACACCTCACATTTTTTGTTCTTACCTATATTGTACTATATTATTCGCAAGTTATAATCATCAATATTGATTATTAATACTTGACAAAATAAAAAATGAGGTGTATAATGAAATTATTCCAAAAACGGAGGGAAAGAAAATGAAAAAAAGAATTTTTGCAATCATCCTTTCATGTGCCATGGTGCTCTCCTTAGGCTCCTGCATGGCTGGGGAAGCGGGCGTGGACGGCAAATCCGCCTATGAGCTTGCTGTGGAAAACGGCTTTGCAGGTACCGAAAAAGAGTGGCTGGACTCTCTTAAAGGTGAGCAGGGCATCCAAGGTGCGCAGGGAATTCAAGGTGACCCCGGTGTCATGGGTGCGCAGGGACCTAAAGGCGAGCAGGGGTTACAGGGTGAACAGGGAATCCAAGGGGTTCAAGGCATCCAAGGATTTACAGGCAATGGAATTCAAAGTATTGAAAAAACTGCGGTCAATGGTTTGGTGGATACTTACACCGTTACGTTTACGAACGGTAACACAGCCTCTTTTACAGTGACCAATGGTGAAAAGGGTGAACAGGGAATCCAAGGAATTCAAGGCATTCGAGGAGAAACAGGCAACGGAATTACGAGTATTGAAAAAACAGGAACCGATGGTTTGATTGATACGTATACGATCACCTTTACCGATGAAACGATCGCAACCTTTACCATTGCCAATGGGGCAAAGGGAGACAAAGGTGATGACGGATCTAATGGTATCAATGGAGTTAATGGAAAATCTGCTTATGAGATATATTGCGAACTCTACGGATATGAGGGAAGTGAGGAGCAATGGATTACAGATTTGATCGAAGGAAAACTAACGCAGTATACGGTTCATTTTAATCTCAATGGCGGTGATGGCGGTGAGGAGTTTGAAGAAACCGTTCAGGTTCCCGCTGGGGCAGCGTTGTTGAATCTTCCCATACCTATGCGTACAGGGTATACTTTTGCAGGATGGTACACAGGCGAGAGCATCAACGATGGTGTGGTGACTACGACAACTTCAATTCGCGCCGACATGGAGCTGATTGCCAGATGGAATATCAATGAACTGACGGTTAAGTTTTTGGACAAGGACGGTAAGACCTTAAAGATTCAAAAGGTGGATTATGGTACTGCCGCAACTCCTCCTACTCCCCCTGCAATGGAAAAGTTTGTTTTTGATAGTTGGGATACGGATTTCTCATGTGTCACCGAAAATCTTACGGTAAGTGCTGTTTATCTTCCCAACACTTACACGCTTTCTTTCTCCACGAATGGAGGAAGCGAGATAGAGAATGTTCTCTATTATGTGGGAGAGATTCCTGCCAAACCGATGGATCCAACCAAGGAGGGCTTTTATTTCCTCGATTGGTATTTGGACGAGACATTGGAAACGCAGTATTTCTTTGATACTGCTTTCACGGAAGATACTGTTCTTTACGCAAATTTTGTTGAGATGCTCCCCATTTATACGGCTGAGGATTTGAAAGCCATTGAATGGAGCTCCGATAAGTATTATCTTGCCAATGACATCAATCTGCAAGGCGAACAATGGTATCCTATTGATTTTTCGGGCGTTTTGGATGGCAGAGGACATAAAATTCACAATTACTTCATTTCAGAGGAAAACACAGCACAGGTAGGCTTTTTCTCCGCAAATTATGGCACCATTCAAAACGTGAATTTTGCGGACTTTTCCTTAGCATGCTCTACCAATAATGCAACCGAATTTCATGCCGGATCCATTACAGGCTACAACTATGGCACCATTGATAACTGTCACGTGAGTGATGCGTTGATTTCCTATACGTACTATCGCTCGGCAACATCGGGATCAGGGTGCGCAATAGCAGGCGGATTGGTTGGATACAACGCAGGTGTCCTTCAAGATTCTTCTGTTTTGGCGCAAATGGATGGGAAGAGTGAGATGTATGCTGTTGGCTATGAATATAATAATTTTAGTGCGAGTACAATGTTAGAAATAGGTGGAATTGTAGGGCGAAATAGCGGTAGAGTGGAACATGCTCTTGCAGAGGTGATATCTTTCTGTACCAGTACGGTAACGGCAAACAATACGGAATCTTATTATGGATATAAAACGGCTACCGGATACGGTAGTGTGTATTATGGTGGTGGAGTATCGAATAATATTGGTAGTATTTTCAATAGTTATGCCAATATTACGGTATCTGCGAATGGAACTGTTTCAGGTCCCGATTATAAAATTCCAGAGCTTTGGATTGGCGGTTTTGTGCAAATCAACACGGGTACAATACAGTCTTGCCGCGCTTCCGGTAGTATTCAGGATACAGCTACGTTGGGACGAATCAACGTAGGTGGCTTTGTGCGGCAAAATGATAGTTCTATTTCAAATTGCTATACCGATGTTCATATCCAAACATTGTCATCCGGAAACTCTGATGATGACATTGGCGGTTTTGTAGCGATGAATAAAAAGACGATTTCCTATTGCTATGCTACGGGAGCTATCAATACGGCGGCGGTTGGCAGAGTGGGCGGCTTTGCGGGGCGCAATCAAGATGGGGCATCTCTATCCAAGTGCTTTACTGCCAGAGATTCTATAATCATTAAGAATACGGCTTGCAGCGTTGGTAGGTTGGTAGGTGTCGTTGGAGATGGTTCTACGATATTCAAATGTTACTATAATGATGACATGGGATTGATACTGTTCAACAATGATGATCCATATCCAGAGCAAACTCCCGACAACACCGATGGAATCGCTGCAACTGTTACAGAACTTCAAAGCACTGAATTCTTGGCAGATACACTTTCGTGGTCGAGCGACCATTGGGGCTTTACCGAAGACGCATACCCGACTCTTGCTTGGGAAGCAGAGGAATAAAACGACTATACAAAAAACAGATCCTCACGTTTTGTATGTGGGGATCTGTTTTTTGGAAGTTATAGCTTTTCTGCCGCATATCTTTTGATTGCTTCAAACGATACGTCGCTGATGTTATGTTCGATCTTGCAGGCATCCTCGGAGGCGGTCTCCGCGTCTACGCCCAGTGCGATCAAAAACTCGGTCAGCATCGTGTGGCGCTCGTAGATCTTTTCCGCAATCTCTCGACCGCTGTCGGTCAGTGTAATGGAGCCGTCGGCATCCACGTTGATATATTCGCCTTTTTTCAAGAGTCCCATCGCGCGGCTGACCGAGGGCTTGGAGTAGCCCATGTGTTCGCCAACGTCAATGGCACGGACATGGCTTGAGGTGCGCGAGAGCAGGAGAATGGTCTCCAGATACATCTCGCCCGATTCCTGAATGTGCATAAAATCCTCCTTTGACCGCACGCATACCGGGGGCGGTCGCTTCTATTCTATATCGTATCATAAAAATGTGAAAAAATCAAGGTTTTTCAATAAAGTTTTGCGCTTTTTGCGGGAAAGGCTTGACTTATCCATCCCTTTTCCGTTATAATAAAAGGGAAGTAAGCAGATACATCAAAGGAGTCAAGGTATGATCTATAAACAGTTTGGTGAGCTTTCTCTTTCTGCCTTGGGGCTGGGATGCATGCGCCTGCCCGTGATGGAGGGGGATAGCGCTCGCATCGACGAAGAAAAGAGCGCCGCAATGGTGGAATATGCCATGAAAAACGGCATCAACTATTATGACACCGCATGGGGCTATCACGGGGGAAACTCCGAGACCGTAATGGGTAAAATTTTGAAGAACTACGACCGCGAAAGCTTCTATCTGGCGTCCAAATTTCCCGGATATGAGCTTGACAATCACGGAAAAATTGCAGAGATCTTTGAAAAGCAGCTCGAAAAGTGCCAAGTGGATTATTTTGATTTTTATCTGATCCACAGCGTGACAGAAGCGAATATTGACCGCTATCTCGATCCCCAATATGGCACGCTTGCCTATGTTTTGGAGCAAAAAAAGAACGGACGCATCCGTCATCTCGGCTTTTCCTTCCACGGAAACGTCGAGGTCATGCGCCGCTTCCTTGAGGTTTACGGAGACTATATGGAATTTGGACAGCTCCAGCTCAACTGGCTGGATTGGAGCTTCCAGGACGCCAAAACCTACGTTGCGATCCTCCGCGAGCGCAACATTCCCATTTGGGTCATGGAGCCGGTGCGCGGCGGAAAGCTTGCACAATTGGAGGAAAAACAAGAAGCGACTTTGCGTGCTCTCCGTCCCGATGCAAGCATCCCCGAGTGGGCGTTCCGCTTTTTGCAAACGATCCCCGAGGTTACTGTAACGCTCTCGGGTATGTCGAACATGGATCAGCTTGCCGAGAATATCAAGATCTTTTCCGAGGAGAAGCCCTTGAACGCGGCAGAATGGAATACGCTGATGGGCTTTGCGGAGGAGAAGCGGGGAAGCAAAACGCTTGCCTGCACCGCTTGCCGCTATTGCGTGGATTATTGCCCGCAGGGGCTTAATATTCCGTACTTGATCTCGCTTTACAACGAGACGGTATACAGCGGCGGCACGATCGTAACCCGTCGCGGCATTGCGGCGCTGACCGAGGAAAAGCACCCCGCTGCTTGTATTGCGTGTGGCGCGTGTATGGAGGTCTGTCCGCAGGGACTTAAGATTCCCGACATGATGAAGGAATGTGCGGATTGGTAAAAGGTCAATCAATCAAAAACGAGGCTGTTTCACAAAATGCGAAACAGCCTCGTTTGTTTATTCTTCGTCGTTTTCCTCGTCGCCGCCTTCTTCAAACCGTCCGATCCCGATCAGGGAATCAACGGGAAGGGAGAAGAGGATCGCGCCGCCGTCGGTCTTGAGTCCTGCACATTCGCGGATCGCTTCCATGATCTGTTTTTTGTATGCGTGCGAGGTCAAAAAGGCGATGGTGTCGGTCTCCTGCTTAAAGGAAGTGCCGATCAACTGCTCTGCCTGCT
The DNA here is from genome assembly GCA_045632805.1 of Eubacteriales bacterium. GTDB lineage: Bacteria > Bacillota > Clostridia > Oscillospirales > CAG-272 > UMGS1865. The sequence goes on from JAZQXI010000089.1 coordinate 18,197, forward strand.
TATTGTTCACGCTGCGCGTGTGCAGGATCGTAGCGCCCGTAGCACCTGCGGCACGTGCGGAATCCAGTACGGCGTCGGTGAATTTTTGATTGACAACTGCAACGATGAGTTCATGCATCTTGCGGGTCTCCTTTTCTTTTGCGTTTTTGGAATCCGCCTGCGCTTCCTCGCGCATAGGCGTTGAGAGAATGGCGTTGCTGATGAGGTTGGAAATGCCGGAGAGGGGGATGGTAAAGGCGATGCCGTTGCCCATCAGATAAAGCTTTAAGCGCTTGTTGACCGCGCGAAGTACACGGTTTTCACAATAATCGGGGATCAGAGAATAGACGATTCGTTTTTCGATCTCGTCAAGCCCAAGATAGCTCATGTAGTGCGATTTTGCCGTTCCAAATCCGATGCCGGAGAAGTTCAGCGCAACACAGCACTCGGAGCAAGCCTCCGCGAGAGCGACCTCGTCACCTTTTTTGATGATGCATACCAACAGCTTGACACGCTTTTCGGTAATCGGTTTCTTTGCCATTACACTTCCTCCTCCGTGTTCTGTTCGGTATAGTCGATAAAGTATTCCTGCTCGGAAATAAAGCGATTGACCGCGTGGCGGGATTTGAGATTGTAAATCAGTCCGCAAACTTCAATCGCAATAATAGGTGTCAGCGCAACGAACGCCACGCATCCAAACGCCTGCGTCATCACGCTTTTGCCGAGGGAGAGGCACGCGCCGGTAGCAAGCGGGAGAACGAACGCGCTCATCATGGCACCGCTGGCAACTCCACCCGAGTCGAACGCGATACCAACGAAGAATTTGGGAACAAAGAAGGTCAATCCCAAGGCAATCACATAGCCGGGAAGCAAGATCCAGAGAATGTTGAGCCCTGTGAGAATACGGAGCATCGAAAGCCCCAATGCCGCCGAAACACCGATGGAAAGGGAGAGCCGCATTGTGCCGGCAGAGATCGCGCCCGCCGTGATCTGTTCGACCTGTTTGTTCAACACGTAAACCGCAGGCTCGGCGTTTACGATGAAGTATCCAAGCAGCATGCCAATGGGGATCAGAATCCAAGCCGACCAGCCCTCGAAAGCGCCGAGAATGCGCCCAAGCTCCTGGCCTGCGGGGAGAAAGCCCTCGTTCGCACCCGTCAGGAAAACGACAAGACCGACAAAGGTATAAAGCAGACCAATGCCGATACGTAACAGCTTTCTTGCGGTAAAGGCACGGGTAAGAAGCTGGAAGAGCAGGGCAAACACGATGATAGGGAGGAGTGCTCCTGCGATCTCCTGCGCGTGATGCCAGAACCCGATCATGTAACGTCCCATCAGATCCTGCGTGTCAGTGATCGGAGCGATCGTGTTACCAACGTAAGAGCCGCCCTCGATGGAGAAGCAGATACCAAGGATCATGACCGACAAAATAGGACCTACACTGCAAAGGGAGACCAGACCGAAGGCGTCGTCGTGTCCTTCCTCGCCCGAACGCATGGAGGAAACGCCCGCGCCGATCGCCATGATAAAGGGAACGGTCATCGGTCCCGTGGTGACTCCGCCCGAGTCAAACGCCAACGCCCAAAAGTCGGGTGAGACGAAGAACACACAAAGTAAAAAGGTCAGGATGTAAAAACCGATCAACAGGATCGCGAGATTGATTTTAAAGAGGATACGCAGCATACCGATGACCAAGAAAATTCCAACGCCCACCGAAATGGTCAGGGTCAAAATCTGCATCATGCTGGCATTTCCCGAAAGATCCGCAACCTGCTTTGCAAGGATCTGCAAATCCGGCTCGGAGATGGTGACGAAAATACCGATGAGAAAGCTGACGAGCGCGATCAACCAGATCTTTCCGGATTTGGCGAGATAAGAACCGATCTTGGAGCCGATAGTCTGCATCGACATCTCCGCTCCCATGGTAAAGAGGGAAAGCCCGAAGATCAGACAGATGACACCGAAGACAAACAGCAAAAAGACATCCGGCTTCATTGGGGTGAACGTAATGGCAAGCAAAGCTACGATCACGGCAATGGGAAGAATGGATCGGAAGGATTCCAACAGCTTGGATTTGATAAGGGTCAGCAAGACGATGTTTTCCTTTCTTGTTTTTAGGGCGCAAATTTACCTATTTTAATTATAGCAGACTAAATGCGAAAAAGCAAGAGCGTTTTTCTTTTTTTACAAAGTTAATTTTCGACAAAAAATCCAATCTTAACAAACAATTCATTTTTTGGATGTTTTTTTAACATTTTGTTTATAGACTTTGAGTGACATTTGCGGTATAATGATGGGGTAATCTTTTCAATAAAATACAAAGAGAGGAAAAACGTATGCCGGACTTTAGCTTTTTGTGGAACAGTATCCAAAGTCTCTTTACGCAAGAGGGCTTTTGGAAGATGCCGATCATGTGGATCATCGGCGGTGTTCTGATCTACCTTGCCATTAAAAAAGAGATGGAGCCCACACTCCTGCTTCCCATGGGATTTGGCGCAATTCTGGTGAACATTCCGTTTGCCGATGCCATTTCCGCACACGGCCCGCTCACCACGCTGTACAATGCAGGTATTGCAAATGAGCTTTTCCCCCTGCTTCTGTTCATTGGTATCGGTGCGATGATCGATTTCGGTCCGCTCCTTTCCAACCCCAAGCTCATGATCTTTGGAGCTGCCGCGCAGTTCGGTATCTTCTTCACGCTGTGCTTGGCTTCTATCTTCTTCCCAATTAATGACGCGGCTTCCATTGCGATCATCGGTGCGGCTGACGGACCTACCGCAATTGCCGTTGCAAACACCCTCAACTCGCAATACACGGGCGCAATCATGGTGGCGGCATATTCCTACATGGCGCTGGTGCCCATCATCCAGCCTCCGATCATCAAGCTCCTCACCACCAAAAAGGAGCGTCTGATCCGCATGCCTTACGAGGCAAAGGAGGTCTCCAAGACCACTCGCATTCTGTTCCCGATCCTCATCACCCTCATCGCAGGTCTGGTTGCCCCCACGGCAGTCTCCTTGGTAGGATTTTTGATGTTCGGTAACCTCATCCGTGAGTGCGGCGTGCTGAATTCGCTTTCCGAAACCGCACAAAACGTGCTGGCTAACCTTGTTACCATCTTCCTTGGTATCTCCATCGCGTCCCGCATGACCGCAAACGAGTTCCTCAGCCCCTATACGCTTCTGATCCTGGGTCTGGGTCTGTTCGCGTTCATCTTCGACACCGCAGGCGGCGTTCTGTTCGCAAAGCTGATCAACCTCTTCTCCAAGAAGAAGATCAACCCTATGATCGGCGCGGCAGGTATTTCCGCGTTCCCGATGTCGGGACGTATCGTTCACAAGATGGGTCTTGCAGAGGATCCTCAAAACTTCCTGCTCATGCACTCTATCGGTGTCAATGTTTCGGGTCAGATCGCGTCGGTTATCGCGGGCGGCTTGATCCTCACCTTCTACGGTTGATAAAGGAGGAATGAACCATGTTTGAACCTATGAATTTTGTATACCGTCTTACCGACCTTCTGGCGGGCATGCTTGGCATTATCATTGTGATGGGTGTCATTATCCTTACCACGATGCTGCTCAATAAGCTGACCTCGCGCAAAAAGAAGACTGACGGGGAATAATGTATAAGAAACAAGGGTGTATCATGCACCCTTGTTTGTTTTAGGAGAAAAAGATGAAACAGATTTTGTTTATTGGAAACAGCTATACCTTTTTTCATGACATGCCAAAGAGCCTGTTTGCTCCCCTCATGCAAGCGAAGGGGGTGGAATGTGAGGTCACGGCGGTGACACGCGGCGGATATTATCTTTCGCAATTTGCCGATCCCGAAAACGAGGAGGGGAAGCGCTTGCGTAAGACCGTTGCGGGAAAGCAATATGACTGTGTGATCCTGCAGGATCAAAGCTGCAATCCCGTGAAAAATGAGGAGCGCTTTTTGCAGGGCGTCAAGGCGTTAAAGGCACTTTTAGAGGAACAGACCGCGCATTTTGTCCTGTATGCGACGTGGGGCAGAAAAGAGGGAAGCCCACAGCTTGCCGAAATGAATTTGACGACCGAAGAAATGACAGATCGTTTGCATCTTGCTTATCACCGTGCCGCCGATGCGTGCGGCATGCGAGTGGCGGACGTCGGATTTGCATTCATGAAGGACCGAGCGGAGCATCCCGAAGTAGAGCTTTACGATCCCGATCTATCGCACCCGTCACTTGAGGGGAGCCGACTTGCCGCGCGCGTGATATGCGACGCGGTATTGGCGGAAATTTGATTCAAAAGGAGTTGACACGGTTTTTGACCGTAGCAACTCCTTTTGCATCGCGTATGACTTGACAATTTTGAGATATAATGGTATAATAAGATAGAATACCGTCAATTTTCCCCCGCTTCCGTTTCCTTCATAAACGAAAAACAGGCGGAGAGATACATGCTGTGAGACACCGAAATCAACACGCTGCGCAAAAATTCCTTTTCCTCGCTGTGTGTCAGTCCCAGATTTTCGTCGGGACGCTCTTTGTTTCCAAATACGAATTCCACCATGTTTTCCAGCTCAATGCAAAAATAGTCGTAAGCCATGGGAAGGGTATAGCGGAGTTTTCGCATTTGAAAGAGCGCAACGATATTTTCAAGCGAAAGCACGTTTTTAGTGATGGCGATAAACATCAGATATGCGATCTGATCGGCGTGATACTGCTTTTTTTGCGGAGACTCGATGAATCCCTTTTTGACATAGTTGCTGATCATCGAGGGGGTAATTTCCGCACAGCCCACGGGAAGAAGAAAGCCGTTGATGTATTGCGTAACCTGTTCGAGATAAAGCCCCGCATCGGGAATTTCGTCGTAACGCGGCAAACGAAAGCCAGATACGGTTTCTTTAAGGTGTTGCCTCATTTCGGGTGTGATCATGTTAACTATTATAACGCGGAATCAACATTTTGTCAATATACTGTCAATATATTTCTCGACCCTCTTGACAAAAGCCACCAAAACTGGTATAATATCATCGGTTTTTGAAAAACCGATGACGTGTTTTGTCGCATGACGACCAAGGCATGAAAATTGTGTTGAGACATGTTGTGTTTTGAAATTGTTAGAACATTAGTTTAGATAAATGAAGGAGAATCAACCATGAGAGATTATGTTATTTTTACTGACTCCGCATGTGACCTGAAGCCCGAGCTGTTAAACGAGTTGGGCGTTCAGTACCGCAATCTTACCTTCCGTTTTAACGATAGCGAGAAGGAATATTCCAACGAGGATATGCCGGTAGAGGAGTTCTACGAAAAAATGAAGGCGGGCGGTATTGCAAAGACCGCGGCTGTCAACGCCGACGCGTTTGCGGCTGAGTTCGAAAAGATCCTGCAGGATGGCAAGGACGTGCTGTACGTCGGATTTTCTTCGGGACTTAGCACCACCTTCAATTCCGCGCGCATCGCGGCAGAGAATTTGAAGGAAAAGTATCCTGACGGTAAAATCATCGTGGTGGACACACTTGCGGCAAGCGCGGGTGAGGGACTCATGGTATATCTCACCGTTGAGGAAAAGAAGAAGGGCGCAACGATCGAGGAAGCGGCAGAATTTGTCACCAATCTGATCCCTCGCATGGGTATCTGGTTCACCGTTGACGATCTGGTTTATCTGAAGCGCGGCGGACGCGTCAGCCCCACGGCGGCGTTCTTTGGAAATCTCCTTGGAATCAAGCCCGTTCTTTATATGGACAACGAGGGACATCTGATCCCCGTTTCCAAGGTCAGAGGCAGACGTACAGCAATTACGGCACTTGCAGATCAGTATACCAATCGCGCGGTCGATAAGGAAAACGGCACTGTTTTCATTTCGCACGGCGCATGCATGAAGGACGCGGAGCTGCTGGCATCCATCCTCAAAGAGAGACACGGTGTTACCGTTAAGGTCCTTACCGATGTCGGCCCCGTTATCGGCGCACATTCCGGTCCCGGAACGCTGGCACTCTTCTTTGTGGCAAACGCGAGATAACAAAACCGCTGATTAGCGCGATTTACCATATTTCTAAGGAGATTATTTATGGCAGAAGATAAGAAGCAGGCGGAGCAGAAGCATCCTTCCAAAACCGAGGAAGTGATCCAAAAGGCTGCGACAACCGTCAAAAAAGCGGCAAAGACCAGCGTTCACAAGACCGCCGAGACCATTATTAAGGGCAGCGACGCGGTTGCAAAAAAGAAAGCAGAGAATGCGGCAAAGCCTCGGACCCCCGCAAAGAAAAAGAGTGCGGATAAACCCAAAAAGAAGAGATCCACACTTGCCAATATCAAGTTTTTGGGCGGCTTGATGTTCTCCAAGATGGCACGCGGCGGCGCGATGGAGCTCCGTACCAATGCCGAGGAGGTCAACAAGCTCAACGTCTTCCCGGTTCCCGACGGTGATACGGGTGACAATATGCGTATGACCATCGAGAGCGGTATCGCCGCGATCGAGAATTTGAGTACGGATGACCTCGCGGAGGTCATGCACGTGCTGTCCCACGGTATGCTGCTGGGTGCCAGAGGTAACTCGGGCGTTATTCTTTCTCAGTTCTTTGCGGGAACCGCAAAGGGCTTTGAGGGCGTGGAGCAGGCAGATCCCCGTGCGTTGGCGCATGCGTTTGAGATGGGTGTTAAGCAGGCGTATACGTCGGTCATGACTCCCACCGAGGGAACGATTTTGACCGTTGCCCGCGAGGCGGTGGAATATGCTTCGGCGCAGATCACCGACGATAGCACGGTTCGTACCTTCTTTGCAGACCTCGTCAAGGAAATGCACGCATCTGTTGAGCGTACTCCCGAGATTTTGACGGTGCTGAAGGAGGCAGAGGTCGTAGATAGCGGCGGAGCAGGTCTGTTCTATATCATGGACGGCTTCAACCGCGTACTCAACGGCGAGGAGATCCCCGAGGCAGAGGGGAGCAGTATTTCCCAAAAGAAAGAGGCAAAGCCCGCCGTTACCACCGAAAATCTGGATGCGTTCGGTCCCGACAGCGTTATGACCTTTGGTTATTGCACCGAGTTGCTCGTTCGTTTACAGAACAGTAAGACCGATATTGAAAACTTCGATCTGGATGCCCTTAAGACCTTCTTGGCAAGCCAAGGTGACAGCATCGTAGCGTTCCGTACCGACAGCGTGGTCAAGATCCACGTGCATACCTTTACTCCCGAAAACGTTTTGGCACATTGCCGTACGTTTGGTGAGTTTTTGGCGGTGAAGATCGAAAATATGTCGCTCCAACATTCTTCCACCGTAGAGGAAGAACCGGCACCCGAAGCACCCGCCGCTCCTTCGGCACCCACTAAAAAGTACGGCGTCGTAGCGGTTTGCATCGGGGAGGGCATCGAGTCGCTTTACAGAGAGCTGGGAGCGGATGAGATCGTGCAGGGCGGACAGACGCAGAATCCCTCTACTAACGACTTTTTGGCGGCGTTTGAAAAAGTACCTGCCGAGCATATCTTTGTGTTCCCCAACAACGGCAACATTCTGATGGCGGCACAGCAGGCGGCAGAGCTTTACAAGAACGCACAGATCCATGTGATTCCGAGTAAAAACGTGGGAACGGGCTACGTGGCACTCTCCACGGCTGATTTTGGCGTGGAGGATTCCGAAACCATCGCCGCCGGCATGATGGACGCGATGAAGCGCGTCGCGGCAGGCTACGTTTCTCCTTCGATCCGTGATGCGGATCTCAACGGAATCCACATCAATAAGGGCGACACCATTGGCATCATCGAAAAGGAAGTCATCGTTTCCAATCCCAACCGCTTGGAGGCGGCTGTGGCGCTGGCAGAAAGACTTTTAAAGGATGATAAATTCATGCTCACCGTCTTCCGCGGTCAAGCGGCTGACGAGGAGGAACAGGAAGCGCTTCAGGCGGCGATCGCCGAGCGTTGCCCCGACGCCGAGATCTATTTTGTCGACGGCGGTCAGGCAATTTATCCGTATATCTTTGTGGCGGAGTAATATTTTTCTCGGGGGGAACTTCTTTTAAGAAGTTCCCCCCGAACCCCTTTCAAGAGCTTTCACTGCTTTTATACAGCACCTTCGTGCGAATTGCATTTCAAATCATTTCGTCGAGAGGCAATTAGAAAAAATCAACAGTTCTCCAACCAAAAACATGTTTATTGATTCAATGAACTTTCGTGAGCGTTTTGGGTGGTGGTACCAAAACGCTTGCGGCAGCTATTTTGGTGTCTGCGCACGAAAGTAACGGTGCGTGGGAGTCTGTACTGCACGAAAGCTTTCATCAAGACGCAGAGTATGAAAAAAGGAATTGCTATGAAAGCAATTCCTTTGGAGGGGCAATAAAAAGTGATGAAAGTTTTTGGAGAGGTTTGGAGAACCTTTTTTCAAAAAGGGTCTCCAAGAAAAAAATCTCAAAAAATCTCCAACCAAAATCGCATCTGATTTCACGCCTTCTTTTTCATATGCGACACAACGATCGCGGCAACGGTGAGGACAAGCGCAATGACGTAGGTGATGGAGAATTGTTCGCCCAAGAGGAGGACGCCAAACACCGCGGCAAAGACAGGCTCCAAGAATTTGATGATAAAGAGACGGGAGAGGTCGTTGTTTTTGAGCAGGCTGTACCAAAGCCCGTAGCCAAGCGAGGAGGCGAACAAGATGTAGAGCAGAACCAATACGCCGCCGAAGGAGAAGCACCCAAAACTACCGCCGCCTGCAATTCCGAGAACCGTCAAAAGGATTCCGCCTGCGAGCTGTGTGTAGCCTGTCATGACCACGGGTGGCATTGTTTGTGTCAGCTTTTTACCCGAGACATTAGAGACCACCGTACAAAGCGATGCCGCTACGATCAGGATCTCACCGACCCCAAGCGAAAATTGCCATGAGCCGCCGTCAAGATTGAGAACAACAATCCCAATCAACCCCAAGCCTGCCGCCGCAAGCTTGTAGATGGAGAATTTGTCCTCTTTGAAGAACAAAAAGGAAAAGCAGATAAAGAGGAGTGCGCCAAGCTGCTTGAGGAGCGCAGTTTTACCGCTTTCCACCATTGAAAGCCCCGTGTAGGTGCAGGCATAGTGAAGCACGACGGCAAACAGCGCCACGATTGCCAAACGGCGCAAATCCTTGCCTTCGCCAATGTCAAGCGATTCTTTTTTGAGAACACAAAAGCCAATGAGAAGGATTCCGCACAACACAAACCGTACTCCCGCAAACAGAAAGAGATTGGCGGTGTTTGAGGAGTCGATCGCAAACAGGCGGTATCCCAGCTTGATGCAAGGGAACAAAGAACCCCAAAGAAGCATGACGAGCGCGGCTTTGAGAATGACAAAACGGGAGGTTTTCATATCAAATTACCCGTAAAACGACCTTTCCGACGTTTTCTCCTCGTTCCAAAATCGCGTGTGCCTCTTGTGCCTGTGCCATGGGAAGCACTTTGTAGATGGAAGGCTTGATGCTACCGTTCTCGATCTTGGGCCAAACATTTTTGACCAACTCCGACAGGATATACGCCTTAAACTCAGGCGTGCGGTTGCGGAGCATGCTTCCCACAAGGTGCAGACCCTTCGTCAGAAGCGGACGGAGCTGTACCGTGGTTTCGATGCCCGCAAGCGTGGAGATGACGATCCAATAGCCGCCGCGCGCCATGTAGGGAAGGCTCTTTCCAAGCGTCTCGCCCGAAAGGCAGTCCATCGAAACGTTGACGGGGTGACCGTTCTCTTCCTCTTTGGCAAGAATTGCCGCCACGTCCTGTGTTGCCGAATTGATCACAAGATCCGCTCCCAAGGGGGCGATTTTTTTTGCGATCCCATCCGAGAGAACCGAGGTGATCACACGAGCGTCGAATGCTTTCGCCATGGGAATTGCCACGGATGCCAGTCCACTGGCGCCTGCGGGGATAAATGCGGTTTGCCCCGCTTCGAGGTGACCTTCGATAAAGAGATTGAGATAGGAGGTTGCGTATGCTTCGGGAAGCGCGGCTGCCTCCTCCATGGAAAGTCCCTTGGGGATGGGCATGAGCATGTCGTATTTGACCGCTACGTATTCCGCGTATCCGCCGCCGCCTAAGAGGGCACAAACGCGGTCACCGAGCTTCCAAAGGCTCTTTTCTTGCGCCTCGGGTGCGATTTCGACGATCTCACCCGCGATTTCCAGTCCCATCCATTCGGGGCATCCCGCAGGAGAGGGATATTTGCCCTGACGCTGGAGCAGGTCCGCACGGTTGAGTGCTGCGGCATGGATTTTGACCAATACTTCATCGGACTTTAAAATCGGATCGGGAACGTCGCTCCATACCAGATCGCGATTATCGTTGACTAACATAGCTTTCATAAATTCAGTCCGTTCCTTTCATCGCAAGGGATCTGCCGCCGTCGCAAACGTAGGTCTGTCCCGTAATAAATTTTGCTTCATCCGACGCAAGATATACGGCGCACGCACCGCCAATGTATCCGCCCGCGCCCGTCAGGAGCGCTACTTTGTTATCAAATCTCATTCTTTGCATACCTCCAAAAGCACTTTTTGCAGAGCCAATTCATGATCGTACGTGTAAGGATTTTCCTTGATCCCCATGACGTAATCGTAAAAGTCTTTCATCATATCGTCGTATCTGCCGTCGTCTGCAATATCTGCAATCGGAAGGAGGACGTGGTGATCCTCGTAGCATTTGTCGCCCGCAAGCTCCAGGTCGGAGTAAGTCATCTGAAGCGTGTGCTCCATGGGGAGAATGCTGGTCGTGCCTTTGCTTCCCGCAACCACAAACTGTCTGCGTCCCCAGCCGTTGACCTCAACCGAGGAGACGAAGATGCGCGCAAGGGCTTTTTCCCACTCCAGAATTGCCAAGGTGTTGTCGGGGTAATCCACACCGTCAAGACGGGTGTGCTTTAAGAATTTGGTAACCTTTTGAGGCTCTCCCAAAATCAGCATGGAGAGGTCGATGAGGTGACATCCGAGGATATACATGATGCCGCCCTCAAACTGTGTCAGCCACTTTTTGTAATGAACGGGGTGGAAGGTGCTCATTTCGGCGTTGATCGAGTAGATCTCACCAAGCTTTCCCTCCTTGATCAAGTCCATCGTGTGGCGCACGGCGGGGTTGTAGCGGTACATATAGCCGAGTTGAACGATCAGATTCTTTTTCTTGGCATCGCCAAGCAGCTTTTCGTATTCGGCAAGTGTTCCCGAAGCAGGCTTATCCATGTGGATGTGCTTGCCTGCGTCAATGCACATTTGCGCGGTTTTGGTCAGCTCCGGCACACCCGTTTCCACCAGAATGGCGTCGCATTTTTCGAGAAGCTCCGCGTTGCTCATGCGAGTCAGACCCACATAGGCAGGATGAGCGCCACGCTCCGCAAACCAATCGGGGTCTTCTTCCGCAAAGCCTACGACCTCGTAAAGCTCGGAAAATTTGCGCACGGTCTCCATTTTGGGGCTTCCGTGGTTGTGACCGATGCCGATCTGTCCGATTTTTATCTTTTTCATTTGATATTCCTCCAATCAAATACCGTTCCCATTGGGAATTTGGGATCGTCGCATAATTCCTGATAAATTTCTTTTGCCTCTGTGGGGTCGCACACGCGAGAGAGAATGGGACGAACTTGGATTCTGCCGCCTGCGATGAGATTCAGGATCGCGTTGCAATCGTCGTGATGCGTCCAATGATGGGGGTAGGATTCCACCTTGGGGCGCACGAAATTATGCGCACCGATCAGCTTCACACCGGGGCAGTGTACCTCGCGATAGTAATCAACCGCGCAATCGGAGATGCGTGTGCAGCCAAGGAGCGAAATGCGGCCCATGTAGGAGGCGCACTCCAGTGCCTGTTTCATCGCGGCGGAAACCCCCGTGACCTCAACGGTTGCGCGAACGCCTTTGCCTCCCGTGATTGCTTTGACGGTTTCGACAAAATCGGGAGCGGAGGGGTCCAGTGCGTAATCTGCGCCAAGCTCCAGTGCCAAACGGCGGCGATCCTCGTTCAGGTCTGCCGCGATCAAAGGATATGCACCGCTGTGTCGCGCGAATTGCAGAGCAAAAATGCCAAGCAGTCCCAGCCCCATAATCATGGCACTCTCACCAAGCTCCAATTCCAGCTTGCGCAAGCCGCCCAGCCCCATTGACGCAATGATGACGAACGCCGCCTCCAAAGAGTCCACCGAGTCCTGCGTGACCTTTGTGATCTCGTTTTCCTTGCGCACGTTGTAATTGGAGTGGATGCCGTGATAGACCAGCACGCGGTCACCCGGGGTAACGCTTGTGACCTTGTCTCCAACTTCCGCGACGTATCCGACTCCGCAGTATCCGAGCGACATGGGGAATTTTTGAGACGTATTGGGCGCTCCGATCAGACACGCGCGCTCTGTACCGCCGCTGACAACGGTGTATTCCATACGAACGAGAACGTCGTCGGCGTCAAGTACGGGCATGGGCTGCTCCAACAGCTCCGCTTCCCGAATTTTTGTGAATACGATTGATTTTCTGTTCATAACAGTCACCTTACTGCATCAGTTTTTTTCAGGGGATTCTTAACTCATTTTTACGTTCAAGGTTAGTATAACAGATTTTTACCGCCGTGTAAATATCTTTTTTGCTTTTTTTATCAATTTTGATACAATATATTGACTTTATCAGGGACGGGATGTATAATAAAGGAAAAAGGAGGGGGCGTCATGCACGTACAGGAGCTTGAGGAATTAAAGGTTTTGCGTGTTCTTTCGGTCAGCACCATTTTTACCGAAAATCAAGTCACGGCTACCAGAAAATATCGAGAATGCGCCGCGTTATTGCTGAAATGGGAGGGGGAGACCGAGTATATTTCCCAAGGTGTGCGGATCCGTTCCAATGCAACGCATCCCGTTTTTCTCCCTAAAGGTTCGTCTTACGAGTGGAAATGTACGCAGGCGGGGCATTATACGATTGTAGAATTTGATACTGATTTGACCTATGACAGCGTGATCGGATTTTCGATTTCCGACGGGGAACGTTTGCGCGTACGTTTGCGGGAATTGGAGCTTTGCAGCTTGCAACAGCCGCATTTTTGGCAATTGCGTGCGATCGGTGAGGTTTCGGGTATGCTGTTGAGCCTTTTCTGTAGTAATGAATCCTCACATTCTTACTTTCCAACGCAAAAGCTGGAGCGGATCAACCCCGTTGTGGCGTATATGACCGCGCACTATAACGAGCAGATCTCCAACGAGCAATTGGCAGAGATGTGCGGTGTCAGCACGGTGTATTTCCGCAAGCTTTTTACGGCGGCATACGGAATCTCGCCTATTCGGTATCTTGGGCGTTTACGGATACAGAAGGCGATGGAAATGCTGAAAAGTGACTATGGAACACTCGCAGGTGTTGCTACCAGCGTGGGATATCCAAACGTCTATCATTTTTCCAAAATGTTCCGCGCTGAGGTCGGCATTTCCCCGGGGGCATACGCAAAAAAGAAATAAGCGGTAAAATGCAAAAAAGGTTTGCATTTGGCTTTGATTTATGATATAATGAAAAGACAGGAAAAAATACTCCCACGGGAGTGACGATCAAAACGGAAAGGAGGAATTTGCATGCCGAAATACGAAGTGCTTTCCCAAGAAATCGCGGATCGTATTGCCGAGGAGAGACGGATGGGAACGTATGAAAAGGTTGCCTGTACGGACGAGAGCGTTGTGCGGCGGCAGAATTTAAAAAAAGACACCGCAACGGTCTGGCGTCCGACTTTTGTTCATGATATTGATAAGATCATGCATTGCCCGTATTACAGCCGCTATAAGGATAAAACACAGGTCTTTTCGCTCTTTAAGAACGATGACATCACACGTCGGAGTCTTCACGTGCAGTTGGTTTCCCGCATTTCAAGAACCATTGGAGCGGCATTGCATCTGAATATTGATCTGATCGAAGCCATTGCTCTGGGGCATGATATCGGGCACTCTGCGTTTGGACATACGGGGGAAAGCTATCTGGATGCGCTTTACTATCGGAACACAGGACGCCATTTTGCGCACAATATCCATTCTGTTCGCGTTCTGGACAAGATTTTTCCCTATAACATCAGTTTACAAACGCTGAATGGGATCGCAAGCCATAATGGAGAAATGGAGTGCGAGATTTACGAACCGCAGCCCCTTGACAGCTTTGAGGAATTTGACCGCATGATCGAGCGTTGCTACGAGGACACGGATTATATGCAAAATCTGATGCCAAGCACATTGGAAGGCGCGGTTGTACGACTTTCGGACATCATTGCATATCTTGGCAAGGACCGTCAGGATGCGATGCGAACCAAGCTTGCCGAGGAGAGTATGTTTTACAACGAGGATATTGGCTCGATCAATGCCGAGATCATCAACAATCTCGCGGTCAACGTTATTGAAAACAGCTATGGAAAGCCTTACATCAAGCTGGACGGCAAGCATTTTAAAGCTTTGCAAAAATCCCGTAAGGATAACTATGCGATGATCTATCACAATGCGGCATCCTTGTCAAAATTGGATATTACGGTAAAGCCCATGATGGAGGAGATCTACGGACAGATGTTGGACGATTTGCGTGCGGGCAATCGCACGTCTCCCGTGTTCTGCCATCACATTGATTATGTCAATGCCGCGTATTATAAGCGTGAAAAGCCTTATGAATCCAGCGAGCCAAACCAAATCGTGGTGGATTACATTGCCAGCATGACCGATAACTATTTTATCGATCTTTATAAGTATCTCTATCCCAACAGCCCGCTGCACGTCGAGTACAAGGGCTATTTCGACGAATGATACCATAAAAAGGAATTAGAAATATGTTTGAACAGATTTTACAGGCGATCAAGGAATACGATCGCATCATCATCCACCGTCATACCAACCCCGACGGAGACGCTTTGGGAAGCCAGATTGGACTCAAGCACATCCTGATGGAAAACTACCCCGAAAAGAACATTTCGGCAGTGGGAGACGGTGCCGGACGCTACGCCTTTATGGAGGATAGCGTCATGGACGAGGTGGCAGACGAAGAATACAAAGACGCATTGGCAATCATTCTGGATACCTCTGCGGCATCCTTGATCAGCGATACGCGCTATCAGACGGCAAAAATGAGCGTTCGTATGGATCACCACCTCTTTGTAGAGAAGATTGCTGACGTTGAAGTTACCGACAACTCGTTTGAAAGCTGCTGTGGGCTGATTACGGCATTTGCGATGGAGAGCGGCTTTGCGGTGTCTCCCATGGCGGCAAAGAGTCTTTACACGGGTATGATCACCGATTCGGGGCGTTTTCGCTACGATTCTACCTCTGCCAACACCTTCCGCACAGCGGCATTTTTGATGGAGCGCCGCTTTGATACCTCGGATATTTACCGCAATCTCTACGTGGATGATCTTTCCTTCATTCAGCTTCGCGCGCGCTTCGTGCTTAAGATCAATACCACTCCCGAGGGGGTTGCGTACATCTATACTCCACGCGAGGAGGCGGAGAGCTACGGTGTGGATACTTTTACGGTCTCGCGTGGCATGGTCAACGTCATGTCCGAGATCCGCGGCATCCATTCTTGGGTCAATTTTACCGAGACAGAGAACGGTGTGCTTTGTGAGATCCGCTCCAACCGATACAACATCAACCCCATCGCAGTCAAATATGGCGGCGGCGGACACAAAAAGGCGAGCGGTGCAACGCTTGCAAACCGCGAGGAGGCAATGCGCCTGCTCGACGATCTCAAGGCTTTGCCCACGGAGGTAACGGAATGAATCTCGAACGTATGCAAAAGATCTTTGACAAGATCAAGGAATATCAACGTATCATTATTTTCCGCCACAAGCGTCCCGATGGCGACGCGGTGGGATCTACGATGGGACTTGCGACGATTTTGCGCCTGAGCTTTCCCGAAAAGGAGATTAAGGTCATCAACAACGACTATTCGGATTACGTTTCCTTTCTTGGTGAGGAAAACGGTCAGCGTCCCGATGAATTTTACAGCGAAGCGCTTGGTATTGTCATCGACACCGCAACCGCAAAGCGCATTTCCAACCCCAAGTACGAGCTTTGCCGTGAGCTGATCAAGATCGACCACCACATCGATGTTGAGAATTACGGCGACCTTGATTGGGTCGAGGAGGAAAAATCCTCGTCTTGTGAAATGATCGCGGAGTTTTACGCGGCGTTTTCGGATGAGCTTAAGATGGACACCGAGGCGGCAACCTACCTCTACGCAGGTATGGTCACCGATTCGGGACGTTTCCGTTTCCGCTCGGTGTCGGGGGATACGCTCCGTTCGGCGGGAATGTTAGTCGACCACGGTGTGGATCTTGACCACCTTTACGCAAACCTCTATATGAAGGATTTCCATACGCTCAAATTCCAGGCGTACGTTTATAACCGCATGAAGATGACCGAAAACGGCGTGGTGTATTTTTACGTCACCCGTGCCATGCAAGAAAAATTCGGCTTGACTTTTGAGGAGGCAAGTGCGTCGGTTTCTTACATGGATTCCATCCGCAACAGCCTCATCTGGCTGGCGTTTATTGAGGGAGAGGACGGCACGATCCGCGTTCGTCTGCGCTCACGCTTTGTCACGGTCAGCGAGCTTGCGGAACGCTACGAGGGCGGCGGACACGCTTGCGCGGCAGGCGCTACGGTGCATAACAGACGCCAGATGAACCGCCTGATCAAGGAGGCGGACGAGCTGCTGGGCAACTACAAGGAAACGCACGAGGGATGGTTATGAGAATTCTGATTACCAACGACGACGGGATCGAGTCTCCCGCGCTTCCACGCCTTGCAGAGTGGGCAAAGCAATACGGCGAGGTCACCGTCATCGCTCCCAAGGTCGAGCAGAGCGCCAAAAGCCATGCCATCGATTTTACAAGACCCTTGGAGGTTCTTCCCGTGGAGCTTTGCCAAGGTGTACGCGCATTTTCGGTGGACTCCACCCCTGCCGATTGCGTGCGGTTTGCGCTTCTCGGGCTTCGTGAGCAATTTGATCTTGTGATCTCGGGCATCAATTGCGGCTTTAACATGGGAAAGGATATCATGTATTCGGGAACGGTAGCCGCTGTTTGTGAGGCGGCGCATTATAAGATCCCAGCGCTGGCGTTTTCCACCGATCCCGATTGCTTTGACGGCGCGTTTGCTTATCTTGACCGCGTATGGGCGTATATCAACGAGCGACAACTGCTTGCGCGTCATGGGCTTTATAACGTCAATATCCCGATGAACGCAAAAGGGATCCGTTTGACGCATCAAGGCGGCGTTTATTTTTCGGATGCATTTTATCCGGACGAAGGAAATTTCTATCGCATCGACGGTGCGATCAATCCCACCGATTTGGACGATCCAAACGATCCCACGTCGGATATTAACGCCATTTACGAGGGCTATGCTTCGATCACGCCTCTTGTCACAGGGCGTACCGCGTGGCAGGTGTTTGAAGCGCTAAAAAACGAATAAACAAAACACCGCTTGCTATGCAAGCGGTGTTTT
>JAZQXI010000090.1:0-9298 GCA_045632805.1 Eubacteriales bacterium
TTCTTGGGAGTTTCCTTTGCAAGATTCTCGTATACTGCGAAGATAGAAGCGGGAGCGGTATCCTTAGAACCGAGACCGTATCTACCACCAACAACCTTAACACCGTTTACTCCAACCTCGTTGAGAGCGGCAATAACGTCGAGGTAGAGAGGCTCGCCGAGGGAGCCGGGCTCCTTGGTTCTGTCAAGAACTGCGATCTTCTTAACGGTTGCGGGAAGAGCCTCAGCAAGCTTTGCGGAAACGAAAGGTCTGTACAGACGAACCTTAACGAGACCTACCTTCTCGCCTGCCTTGAGCATGTAGTCGATGACTTCCTCTGCAACGTCACAAACGGAGCCCATTGCGATGATGACCTTTTCGGCATCGGGTGCGCCGTAGTAGTTGAAGAGCTTGTAATCGGTGCCGAGCTTTGCGTTGACCTTGTCCATGTACTCCTCAACGATTGCGGGAAGTGCATCGTAGTAGGGGTTGCATGCTTCTCTGTGCTGGAAGAAGATGTCGCCGTTTTCTGCGGAGCCGCGGAGAACGGGATGCTCGGGGTTGAGTGCGCGAGCGCGGAATGCGGCGATCGCATCCTTATCAACCATTTCTTCGAGATCCTTGTAATCCCAAGCCTCGATCTTCTGAACCTCGTGAGAGGTACGGAAACCGTCGAAGAAGTTGAGGAAAGGAACGCGGCCCTTGATGGTTGCCAGATGTGCAACGGCACCCAGATCCATGATCTCCTGCTGGTTGGTCTCAGCCATCATAGCAAATCCGGTCTGACGGCAAGCGTAAACGTCGGAGTGGTCACCGAAGATATTGAGCGCGTGGGAAGCAACGCAACGAGCGGATACATGGATCACGCAAGGAAGCAACTCACCTGCGATCTTGTACATGTTCGGGATCATCAGAAGAAGTCCCTGAGATGCGGTGTAGGTAGTGGTGAGAGCACCTGCTGCAAGAGAACCGTGAACGGCACCTGCGGCACCTGCCTCGGATTGCATCTCCATCACCTTAACGGTGTCACCGAGAATGTTTCTTGCGGGTTCGCCGAAGATGTTCTTATCGGTAGCAGCCCAGGTGTCGGTCACTTCTGCCATCGGAGAGGAAGGAGTGATCGGGTAGATGGCAGCAACTTCCGTGAACGCGTAGGATACGTGCGCGGCAGCGGTGTTACCATCCATGGAAATTTTCTTTCTTTGAATAGCCATTGGAATTGACCTCCTGTAATTTTTTCAAGATGATAGTTTCTATCCCACCCTATATCATAGCACAGTTTGCGGGAAAAGTAAAGAGATTTTCAAAAAAATCTCCTTAAATAAATAGAAAATTGTTAAAAAAATATCGGATGAGCAGTTGCTTTTGCTCAAAAAAGGGGAATTTTGAAAAAAATCAAACCGATCGAAGCTCCGAAGGGGTACAACCGAAGTGTTCCTTGACCACGCGGCTGAAATATTTAACGTCGTGAAAGCCCGATGCAAGCGCAATTGCTTCCACGGTTTCGTCGGTAGATACGAGTAGCTTTTGCGCGTATCCAAGGCGCAATTCGGTCAGAAATTTGATCGGGGGCTTGCCGTAGTGAGCGCCGAAATTACGTCGGAACGCGGATTCCGAGATGGATGCGCGGCGGCAGACGTCACAGAGATTCAGCTCGGGATCGCGGTATTCCTCGCTTAAGATCGTGATCGCGCGCAGAAGCGCAGAGTATCCGCTTGCATCGGGCGCGTTTTCGGCGCCGAGAATGGAAATGATCTTATAAAACAGCGAAGTAGCTTCCATACGGGCGGTAGGGGTTCCGATGCGGTAGAGCTCGCATGCGCTTTCGAACAAATGAAGGAGTGCCGGAGAGCGCGGCGTGTAATTCTCTGCGGTGTTTCCCACGGAAGAATCCCAAAAATGAAACGCAAGAACCTCTGAGTGGTCATATTCGGCATCATAGCCGAGATGGGGAGGGATATAGATCACGTCTCCCTCGCGAGATGAAAAAACGGTGCCGTCAGAGAATCGAAAGTCGGCACTTCCTTGTATGCGCAAGGCAAGCGCGCCGAACGGGCGCGGCTTGACGTGACAGGCTTTGATCCCACATTGAAATTGATCCGCGATAAATAGCTGCGCGGAAAATTTTTCGTTTTCAAAAAACATGTCGCTCTCCTGAAACTGTAGACGAATTTTGATGTGTTCGCTTCCTGCAGTTTTTCCTTTCGTTTGGTCACGATCATTATATCACGCGACACATTTTTTGTCAAGAGCGAAAAATCCACCTTTTGTGCCTTTTTTTGCACTTTACAAAAACGATGAATGGGAGTATAATGGAGACAGAACGAAACGTGCGGAGGTGCTTTTGATGAGCGAAAAGAAATATTACTGTTTTGGAAGTGTGACTGAGGCGCACGTCGATCCTATGTTGGATCGGGAAATGCTGTGCGAGCTTTGGCGCGGCTTCTGCTTTCATGCGGGAGAATTGCGCGTGGCGAAGGGCGAACAAAATCGCATCGCCGTTGGCAATGCGCGCTTTTTGCCGCTTGAGGCGGATGAGGAATACACGGTGTCAATTTGTGAGGACGGCATCGGGATCATCGGACGCGATGCGGCGTCTTTGATGCGCGGTTTTTGCGCGATGCTGATCCGTATTGAGATGCGTGAAACGGAGGAGCTGCCCTTTTTTGCAGAATGCGGAGAGATTCGTTCCTGCTTTACGGTGGCGCGCCGTATGATCCATTTGTGTGTGTTCCCCGAGACCGATCTTGTCGCGCTTCAACGCCTTGTTCGCCTGTGCGGTGTGCTTTCTTACACCCACGTGGTGCTGGAATTTTGGGGAATGCTCCAATATGAGTGTCTTTCCGAGCTTTCTTGGAAGAACGCGTTTAGCAAGGAGGAGATCGCGCCGATCATCCGTGAGGCGCGTGCTCTTGGAATGGAGCCCATCCCGATGATCAACCATCTCGGACACGCCTCTGCCTGCCGCATCGATTCGGGCAAGCACGTGGTGTTGGATCAGAATCCGAGTCTGCAATGGATGTTTACCGCCGACGGCTGGTGTTGGAACGTCTTTTCGGAGCGCGTTCGCGCGCTTTTGCGTAAGATGAGAAAAGAGCTTTGCGATCTGTTTGGCGAGGGGGAATATTTCCATATTGGTTGTGACGAGGCGCATATCTTTTCCTCGGATTATTACTCCCAAAACGGCGTTGCGGAGTACTTGAAGGAGCTGACCGAGGAGATCGCAAAAGAGGGGCGCAGACCGATTCTTTGGGGAGATATGATCCTGCCATACGATTGCAACTCCGACAAGCCCGAAAAGTACACGGCGGCGTGGGAAAAAGCCCAAAAGACACGTGTTTTGCTAAAGGCGCTTGCACCCGAAAGTGTGATCGCAGATTGGCACTATGATGTAAAAAAAGCACCGATTGAGACGGTGCTGGAATATCGGAAAGAGGGCTTTGACGTTGTGGGATGTCCTTGGGATACGCCTGCGAACATTGACGCGCACTACCAAACGGCTACGGAGCAAGACACTTACGGCTTAATGATGACGACTTGGCATACCCTGAACAGCGGAACGAACGCGATTTTGTATTTTGCGCGCAAATGCGGTTTCCCAAAGGCACCGTGGTCGGATGCCGCAGGGCATCGCAATCTGGAGATCGCAACGCTCTTGCGGCGCCTTTCTCCCAGAGCCTTGGAGTATTTTGAAACGGGCTTCTGTCATCGCCAGATCAAACAGACGTTTGATTGGTGATGACGGAAAATCGAAAAGCAACCGCGTTCTTGCGGTTGCTTTTTTATTGTTCTATTTATAATAAGAATTATTCTTACTATAAAATAAAGACTAAAAAGAAGGTGAAAAACGCCGGAAATGACGTTTTTCACCCGATTTTTTAGAGAATTTCTCTTCCTTTTACCAAAACGTGCTGCATTTCAATGTTTTCATTGAAGATGACGATATCGGCATCCTTGCCGTTGTCAAGAGTACCTTTTGAGGTGCATCCCTGGAGCTTTGCGGGGGTCTCGCTTGCCATCTTAACGGCATCGATCAAGGGAATTCCCGCCTTCAGCATCGTGCGCACAAGTCGGTCGGTGGTGGCAATGCTTCCTGCAAATGCCTGTCCGCTGGGAACCCATGCGACGTTACGCTCGATATAGACCTCTTGTCCGTTTTCAAGACTACCGATGATGCTCTTGGTGCCGTTTGCGCTTCCCGCTGCGCGGATCGCGTCGGTGATGAGCGCGGTGCGGTCGGGTCCTTTGATCTTATAGACCATTTGCAAAAGCTCGTTGGGCAGGTGCATTCCGTCCGCAATGATCTCCACCGTGATCTCATCGTCAAGGTATGCCGCTTCGATCGCGCCCGCAATACGCATGCCGTTGATTCTCTCCATCCCCTTCATGCAGGAGTAGAAGTGAGTCATGTGCGTGTATCCGTGGCGTTTTGCGTCCTGCATTTGTTGGCAGTTGACGTCGGTGTGTGCCGCGCTGAGCCAGATGCCGCGCTCGGAGAGCTTTTCGGCAAATACGTAGTCGATATCGCGCTCGGGAGCGATGCTCCAACGTACGATATCGTCGGTTGCGTCCAGCAGTTTTTCATATTCCGCGGGGTCGGGATCACGGATGAATTTGGGATCCTGCGCGCCCATCTGAGAGAGGGCGAAATATGGGCCTTCCATGTGCATACCGATAAAGTCTGCGCCGTCGCAGCCGTTTTCCTTGACTTCCTTATATGCCGCGAACATTTTGACCATGTCCTCAAAGGGACCCGAGGTTGCGGTGGGGCACATTGCGGTGGTTCCGTGCTTGCCGTGGAACTCTGCCGCGCCCTTGAATGCTTCTACCGTTCCGTCGAGGAAGTCGTAGCCGCCGCCTCCGTGTACGTGCAGATCGATAAAGCCTGCGGATACATAGTTGCCTTTGGCGTCAATGACACGGTCGGGCTTTCCCAGATTCATTGCCTCGCGCTTGGAAAGGATCTTGCCGTCGGCAAAATAGACGCTTTCTTCTGTGATCTTGCCGTTTTTGATCACACTTCCGTTGATAATCTCGGTCATCATAACAGTTTTGCTCCGCTGTCGGCATCGCAATACATAGTTGCATTGTTGTGCAGACGCATAATGGTTGCGGGAACGTCGGGGCTGATCTCAGCCTTAACGGTGTTGTAAACCGCCTCTGCCTTGGTCGCCGCGGGAACGGTGCAGATCATGACCTTTGCGGCGGTGAGGGAGGGGATGGTCAGGGTAAACGCGTGGGTGGGAACGTCTGCAAGAGTCGGGAAGCAGCCGTCGTGTACCTGCTGGGTACGGCAGGTCTCGTCAAGGGGTACGAGCTTGACCTTTTTGGGATCGTTGAAGTCTGCGACCCAAGGATCGTTGAACGCGATGTGCGCGTTCTCACCGATGCCGAGGAATACGATATCGGTGGGGTACTTGGTCAAAAGCTCACCGTAACGAACGCACTCCGCTTCGGGGTCTGGATTTGCACCGTTTACGTAGTGAACCTCGTGGAAGGGGAGCTTGCCGAACACATGCTCATAGAGGTAGTGACCGAAGCTCTGCTCTTTTTCTTTGGGGAAGCCGACGTACTCGTCCATGTGGAACGCGCGGCAACGGGTCCAATCGATGTCCTTTTCTTCAAAGAGAGCAGCAAGGGTGTCGTTCTGGGAGGGAGCAGCCGCGAAGATGATGTTGACGTAGTCCTGCTTTGCAAGCAGCTCACGGATCGCGTTTGCACCGTCGCGAGCAGCGTCAGCGCCTGCCTTTGCGCGGTTTTCGAAGATCTTAACGGTCAATTTATCTTGAATAATCTTTTTCAGCATGAATGAATTTCCTCTTTCTTTTTTATTAAACGGGGGTCACAACAACCTTTTCTGCCTTGCCCGACTTCATGGAAGCATCCAGGGCATTGAGAATGAATACGGGGCGGATGAACTCGTCGTAGGTCTGCTTCATATCCTTGCCGAGGAGCAGGTCGTGCATGTCGTCCAGCTCGCACTCAAAGGGATAGGAGGTGAACTCGAACTTGTCAGCCTTGAGTCCCTTACCGCCGTAAACGACTGCGTGGTAATACCAGCCCTCACTGGTAAAGGAGCCCGTGATGGGGTAATCCTTGTACTTTGCAACAAATGCAGCTTCGTTGTCGCAAGCGATTGCGCTGACCTCTTCAACGTCATTGCCGAAGATCGCGGTCATCATCTGTACCAGATGCTGGGAGTAGAAGTAGAAGCCGCCGTAGGGGCTCTGCATTGCCAGAGGTGCGCAGACGTTACCGCCGCGAACCGTGCCGTATGCGCCTTCACGGATCTCCTTTGCCATCTGAGCGACACCGGGGAGATATCCGCAGGAGGAGCCGCCGCACAGACGTACGCCGTACTTCTTAGCCTCGCGCATAAATTCCACAGCCTCCTCACCACTCACGGTGATGGGCTTGTCGATGAACATCGGGATACCCGATGCGAGATAAGGTTTTGCGTATTTATAGTGGTTGTCACCGTGACGTGCGGTGACCATGATGCCGTCGACCTGTCCGACCAATTCGTCATAGCTCTTCATGACGTAAACGCCGAACTCGTCGTGCAGCTTCTGGCAGGGAGCTTCCTCGTCGGAATAAACACCGACAAAGTCAATGTCGGAATATCTTGCGTCCTTGATAACCTGCTTGAGAAAGCTGTTTGCGTGGGAATTTTCACATCCCAGAATGGCAACTCTGAACATGATTGTATTCTCCTTATATCAATATTTGAGAGGCATGGGGTTTTGTGCGTGAACCGCCTCGATGATTTCGATCGCCTTCATCGCCTTTTCGCCCGTGATATAAAGGGGCGCGCCGTTGACAAGGGTATCGTAAAGCTTTTCGTAGAAGATGTGAGAGCCGGAAGCAAATGCATCGCTGTCGGTGGAATGTGCTTCCTCGTGGATGGGGAGCTTTTCCGAGCAGTACATGGGCTTTCCGGTTTCGGGATTGGTCAAGGGAGTTGCGGTGACAGGTCTGGGCTCCAGCTCGCTGTCTACGATGTACTTGACCTCAACGTCACCGCTGACACCCGTGTAGATGGTACCGCGATCGCCCAAAATCTTGATCTGCTTGGGGGCGTAGGCGTCTGCGGAGTTGACCTCAACGTCGATGATGGGCTTGCCCGGTGCGGTGATGATGATCTTTGCCATATCGTTGGCATCTCCGCTGGTCAGTGCCATGTCCAGATGCGAATAAGCAACCTTTGCGGCGGGGTCCCAATCGATCAGATCCAGACCGATGCCGATGGGGTGGGGAGCAGTGTTGTAAACACCGCCGGCGCAATAGGATTGGAGCGTTTGCCAGTCCCAACGGCGGCCAAAGCCGTTGTAGCGCAGGTTGATCTGCTTGACGTTACCGATCTTTCCGCTTGCAAGGATCTCCTTGAGCTTGATGATGGTAGGACCGTAGAGGGATTGATGGAAGGCGGTGATCACGACACCGTTTTCCTTGGCGGTCTTCAGCAGATCCATGCACTCGTACACGGTTTTTGCAAAGGGCTTTTCGTTGAGCACGTTGTAGCCGTGCATCAGGCAATCCTTTGCGATGGGGTAGTGCAGATGCGAGAAGGATGCGTTGACGATCAGATCGATATCCTTTCTGTTAAACAGCTCACGGTAGTCGCTGTAGCCGTCACAGCCGAATTCCTTCATGCCTTTTTCGAGGCGCTCGGGGATCGCGTCAACGATTGCTACAACCTCGAACTTTTGATTGGCAGCAGACAGAAAATATTCGCCGTGGATTCCTCTGCCGCTGCGTCCTTGACCGATGATGGCAACTCTCATTTTTTTCATAATCGTATCTCCTTGCGTTGTTATAAATCAGTAAAGAAGCGGGAGCGGGTTTTCCGCGTGGACGGCTTCGATGATCTCGATCGCCTTCATTCCCTTTTCGGGCGTGATCTCCAAAGGAGATCCGTTGATGACGGCATTGTAAAGCTGTTCGTAGAACATATGCGTGCCCGTGGTGAAATAGTCGCTCTCAACGGGATAGGTCTCCTCGTGAATGGGGAGCTTTTCCGAGCAGTACATGGGCTTTCCGGTTTCGGGATTGGTCAGAGGGGTTGCGGTCACGGGGCGGGGCTCCAGCTCGCTGTCCACGATATATTTGATCTGCGCGTCGCCCGTGGTCCCCACGTAAAGAGTACCGCGGTCGCCCAAGATTTTGATATTCTTTTGCGGATACGCGTCGGCGGAATTGACCTCAATGTCGATCAGAGGCTTATTGGCGGCGGTGATGATGATCTTTGCCATGTCGTTGGCGTCACCGCTGGTCAGTGCCTTATCCAGATGCGAATACGCAACGTGGGCGTCGGGAGCCCAATCGATCAGGTCAAGACCGATACCGATGGGGTGGGGCGCGGTGTTATAAACGCCGCCGGCACAACGGGACTGCAGAGTCTGCCAGTCCCAACGGCGAGAAAAGCCGCTCCAGCACAGGTTGATCTGCTTGACATTACCAAGCTTGCCCGATGCGATGATCTCCTTTGCCTTCAGGAGTGTGGGCATATAAAGGGACTGATGGAACGCGGTGATGATGACACCGTTGTCACGTGCGGTCTTGATCAGATCCATACACTCGTAAACGGTTTTCGCAAAGGGCTTTTCATTCAGCACGTTGTAGCCGTGCGAGAGGCAATCCTTGGCGATAGCGTAATGCTGCTGGGAGAAGGACGCGTTGACGATCAGATCGATATCCTTACGGGTAAACAGCTCGCGGTAATCGCTGTAGCCGTCACAAGAGAACTGCTGCATGCCTTTTTCACGACGCTCGTCGATCTCATCGACTACTGCAACGACCTCAATATTTTTGTTTGCCTCACTTGCAAAAAACTTGCCGTGGATGCCGCTTCCGCTGCGTCCCTGACCGATGACGGCGACTCTCATTTTTTTCATAACAAGTCTCCTTTGAGGGGATGATCAATACAGAACGGGCAGGGGATTCTGTGCGTGAACTGCTTCGATCAGCTCAATGACCTTGCCTGCCTTTTCGGGTGTGATGTCAAGGGGCTTGCCGAGCATAATGGTATCGTAGAGCATGTGATAGAAGATGGAAGAGCCGGTGCTGAATACGTCACCCTCTGCCTGGAACTCCTCTTCGTGGAAGTTGAGCTTCTCGGAGCAGTATGCGGGATAGCCGTTCTCGGGCTTGCGGAGCACGCCGTCAACAACGGGGCGAGCCTCCAGCTCCTCGGGAATGATATACTTGACCTTTACGGTGTTTGCAAAGGGACCGGTTGCGATGGTACCCTTCGTACCGAAGATCTTGAAGGGCTCGCCCTTGAAGCCGTCGTTGTTGTTGCACTCGATGTCGATCAGGG
>JAZQXI010000091.1:0-2387 GCA_045632805.1 Eubacteriales bacterium
GTTCAGACACGAGGCTGTTCTGTAACGCACGTAGTAATCGAGCAAAAAGAGCAGATTGTGCGGTGTCGGAAACTTCGGCGCTCGTCCGAATCCGCCGTGTTTTGCGTCATAGATGCGCTTATATTGCGACACTGCCAAGTGTGTTAGATCAATATCCGCTATATCCGACACGCTCTCCGAGCTGTTCAGATGCTCAATAATTTTCTCCGAATCCCTCAAGAGCATATCGCGGTCGGATACCCATTTTTCGTGTATGGCGAGCAGTAGCTCCCGAAAGCCTATCATACCGCCCCGTGAGGTTTTGGGAAAATAAGTTCCAGCGAAAAACGGCTTCTGATCTGCCGTCATAAAGATGCTGGTGGGCCAGCCGCCGCTTCCCGTGAAGGCTTGACAGACCGCCATATAGACACTGTCAATGTCGGGACGCTCCTCTTTATCAACCTTGATGGATATAAAATATTTATTCAAAATCTCGGCCATTTCTTCGTCCTCAAAGCTCTCGTGAGCAAGCACGTGACACCAATGGCACGCACTGTATCCGATACTTAAAAATATGGGCTTGTCCTCCCTTGCCGCGAGTTCAAACGCCTCGTCGCACCAAGGATACCACTCCACGGGATTATCCTTGTGTTGAAGTAAATAGGGGCTTGTTTCCTTTGCCAATCGATTGCTCATATCTTCACCTCCGTTATCTCTTTTATTTTCGGCATTTCCGAAGTGATCTATACGAGATTTTGACAGGTATGTAAGACCCGAAAATCACAAATACTATTCATATCACAAATCGGAGGTAAAAAGATGACGAAAGACGAAATGCCGGTTGGCTTTGCTATGGCGCTTGCGATGAATCCCGAAGCTATGCAGAAGTTCGGAACGCTCAGCGAGGAACAAAAGCAACAGATCATCGCAGGAACACACGCGGTAAAAAGCAGAGATGAGATGCGTCACTACGTGGATTCTCTGGTAAACGGCAAGTGATGAGTATGGATTCTATTTGGGAAGATACTGCAAAGCGTGTGCATTTTGATGCTTTGAGTAGCAATAAAAACACCGACATTTTGATCATCGGAGGCGGGATCACGGGGATTTTATGCGCCTATAAGCTAAAAAATGCGGGCGTGGATTGTATACTGGTCGAGGCGAATGAGATCAGCGGTGGTATCACAAAAAACACCACGGCGAAGATCACTTTGGGGCACGGTTTGATCTACGACAAAATGATCAAACGCTTTGGTGAGGATAAAACACGCCTTTACATTGACGCACAAAACAAAGCAATCAAAGAATATGCTCGGCTTTGTGAAAAAATCGATTGCGACTATGAAACGCGGGATAACTACGTATATTCTATGGGTGACCGCAAGAAGATTAAAAAAGAGGTCGCCGCCTTGGGGCGTCTCGGTATGAAAGCCGAGTCCTTGGATGCCTGCGAGCTTCCGTTTACGGTCGCAGGGGCGGTGCGCGTGAGAGATCAAGCGCAGTTCCACCCGTTGAAATTTCTCTATACAATTGCAAAAGATCTGCCAATCTACGATCATACTAAAGTCGTGGAACTGATGCCGCACAAGGCAATCACCAATCACGGTGAAATCACCTACAAAAAACTGATTATTGCAACTCATTTTCCGATGCTCAATAAACATGGCTTGTACTATCTCAAACTCTATCAGCATCGTTCCTACGTTCTTGCACTCAAAAACGCCAAAAAAGTAGAAGGAATGTATGTGGATGAATCGGACACGGGACTGTCCTTCCGAAGTTACGGCGATCTTCTGCTCCTCGGCGGTGGCGGACACCGAACTGGCAAGCAAGGCGGTTGTTGGCAGGAGCTTGAAGATTTTGCCCGTAAGTATTACAAAAATGCCGAGATCGTCGGCAAGTGGGCGACGCAGGATTGTATGACGCTTGATGATATCCCTTATATCGGTCAATATTCAAAACCCACGCCCGACGTCTTCGTTGCAACGGGATTTAACAAATGGGGCATGACCAACGCCATGGTCGCCGCAGATATTCTCTGCGATCTCGTTCAAGGAAAGCCCAACCCTTATGCTGACGTTTTCGACCCCTCACGCACGGTTCTTCATCCACAGCTTGCGGTAAATGCTTTTGAGTCTGCAATCGGACTTCTTACACCCACCGCGCCCCGATGTCCACACCTCGGTTGCGCCCTCAAATACAACAAAGCCGAACACACCTGGGACTGCCCCTGCCACGGCTCACGTTTCACTGAAGACGGCGAGCTGATCGACAATCCCGCGACGGATGATAAAAGAATATAGCAGTATACGCCTTCGCATAATGGGGAATAATAGTATTAAATCCATAAACGGAGGTTAAATTTGCTATGTTCAAACATGAAAAACAGTTATTTCATCCCGTAGAGG
>JAZQXI010000092.1:0-9542 GCA_045632805.1 Eubacteriales bacterium
AAGAGGTCTACGAGGACGAAACCGAAGAGGTCTATGAGGACGAAGCCGAAGCGGTCTACGAGGACGAAGCCGAAGAGATCTACGAGGATGAGACCGAAGAGATTTACGAGGAAGAACCCGAAGAAGAATATGAAGAGGTCGAAGAGGTAGAGGAAGAGCAGCCCGCACCCGTGGTCAAGCCTGCCGCAACCGATTCGTCCGTGGCGCTTTTGGACGTTTGTTGCTTTGACGATCATTTTGAAAACGGTGCGATCGTCAATTTGGAGACCTTGAAGCAGGTCGGACTTGCGCCCGAATCCGCAACCACGCTCAAGCTGTATGCAAGCGGCTCTATCAAGGGTCAGTATACGGTCGAGGCAAATCACTTTACCCTGCAGGCAATTGAGGCGATCAATGCTACCGATGGCACGTCCATCATGATTCGATGAAAGGAGGCGTATCGCAAATGAAAAAACAATGGAATAAGAATCTTTTCAGAACGGTACTGCTCCTGATGTCGGTGGTATTGATGTTGAGCGCCGGTATTGCGGGAATTGTGGCAAATGCCGCGCCGACCGTATTCACATTGTCCGTGACGTTCGATGCGACGGTAAACGCGAATCTGCTCTCTTGTACGGTCACCATTCGTGAAAATAACAGCACCGAATGGGGCGCACCGCAACCGGTCAATTCCGGAGATGTCATTTCGATCAACCAAAACTCCGAGGTCAAGCTTACTGTTACGACAAAGTCCGGCAAATGGCCTGTCTTTGATGTAGCAGGAGGAACGTTCCTTACAAGCCCTTCCAAAAATTATGTTCAATGGGCGACGTTCAATGATAATTCCTCTGTAACGGTTTCGTGCATTGAGCAGGTTTGCTCGATCGTTGCATGGGATTATGACCGCCAACCCGTTGATTTCTACGGTGATAACGGCGAAGAAGAGATGCCGCAATACACCTTGGCAGCGGATAGCGGTTTTATCATTGACCAACTGTTTGATAAATCCATCAAGTATCAGTATGGCGCAGAGCCTCTTACAGAGCTTCCCGCTGTTGTCAAGGAGGACTATGTTTACAACGGTTGGTATGTGATTACAGGAGATAGCACCGAAACGGATTATCATCTGGGATTGGATGAGAACGGAAAGTGTTATATTGAGAACGGTCTGGTATTCGGTAATAAAAAAGTGATTAACGTATATCCCGATTTGACGCCTGTAAAATACGACGTTTACCGCGAGGACTGGATCTATAATCCACTCACGGGAGATAAGGACGAAAAGCTTGCCGGTGCAATTAAGAAAGAGGAAGTTGACGCCGACTACTTGCTTTCCGCAATCGAAAAGAACTTTTGGCCCGACGACCCCGCTGACGGTTATTACCGTTACAAGGGATATCTTTTGAAAGAGGATTACAATTATCCGACACACTCGGTAGGAAACCCCTTGGATAACACCTACTACAACTTGGTGTACCGTTATTTTGAGCCGATCGTTTACGAGCTGGTTTATATGGATGAGGATGGCACATTGTTTGAATCCGGAGAATACGCTCCTGAATACGTGTCATATACCTACTCCAATCCTACCGCGATCAATGCTCCCACACGTAAGGGATATACCTTTACCGGTTGGACGGTTCAGGTGTATAATGCTTCAAGCACCGCCGATGACAAATGGGAAACAGTTCCCGGCGGTCTTACCGGTGTTGATTTTACACTGGGTGACCGTGCATCCGGATATGATTCTGTTACGGGTGAGCGTTATGACTATAATGCGGTCTATGCTTCCGATGCGCAAATCGGAGAAAACGGTGAAGAAATTTACCAGATCCGCTTGATCGCAAACTGGAATCCGAATACCTACAAAATCACCTACGATTGGGGTAATATTCCCGACGAATTGCAGGATATGATGGACGGTTTGCCTCAGAATGCACTTCTCAAGAACGATTACAAGGAATTTTTGTTCGATCGACCCGCGGACAATCCGATTCTTGCGATTCCCGCCCCCTTCCGTCCCGGCTACACCTTTACGGGATGGACGCTTACGGATGAGGACGGTAACTTGATTGAGGATGAGCTCACATTTGAGAACGGGGTCTTGATCCTTCCCACCGATCAATATGATTTCAATCTCATTTTGACCGCAAAAGAATGGGAAAAAGAGTCCTACACGGTCATTTTTGACGGCGCGGGCGCGACAACGCCTCCCGATGCAAGTGTTAGCACCACGGTAAGATACGACGAGCCTTTTTCCCTTGGAACGAACGACCTTGCAGCGATCATTCCCGTTCGTACGGGTTATACCTTCAAGGGTTATTACAGTGAGCCGAACGGACAGGGAACGCAGTTTATCAACGTTGTCAACGGTGAGGCAACTCTGACCAATGCTATTTGGAACATCGATGGCGAGGACGGCGGAACGGTTACTTTGTATGCGCATTGGGAGATCAATGAATACGAAATTTCCATTAACGTCGATGGAATTACCGATCCCGATGCGCTCGACGGTGTAACCATTACCATCATTCCCGCAGAGGGTGACGAATTCACCGTAGGAATCAACGAAAGCTTTTGGCTTCCTTACCAGATGCAATTCGACGTTCGCATCGCGGTTGCGGGCGAATATAAAATCGTTTCCTTTAGCGGAGATGCGGGATTCCCCGGACACAGCAGAGATTATACCTGTGAGAATTTGACCGTGGATGCGTGGGACGCGGGACTTATGACCTTTACCGCAACGGTGCTTCCCATGCGTGCGCTGGCTTTGACACAGTCCAACGTCAATTATCCCAACGAAAAGCTGCAAAACCTGTCGGCAGGTAAGTATATCGTTTACAATGCGGGCGGTGAGGAGCTGGCAACCTTCCGTATCAACTCCCAGTCGCTGACCTATGATATCAGCAGATGGATTGGAACGGAAAGCACCTTTATTCAGATCGTTTATTGTGGCGAAAACGGTTTCTCCGATAGCGATCCCGTGACCTTGGAGCTGAAGGGCAGACCTAAGGCGCCCGAATGGGTCAGCGACGGTGTCGGTGAGATCGAATCCATTGATTTCAAGACCTATTCCATTATCATCAATATGACAACCTCTGCCAAGAGCTGGTATGAGTATGCATGTGTTGAGGTAGGATCGGGAGCTGTACCGGAATACAGTCCCAAGTTTGAGTTCACCGAGCTTAAGCCCGGAACGCGCTATACGATTTATATCCGTAAAGCGGCAACCGACAGCGAGCCGCACGGTATTGATTACGTTTTCGCGGCGCTCACCGATACCGATGAGTATTTCAACGCTGTGAAAGATGAGCTGGAGCAGCTCAAGGGGGAGAATCCGGGACCTATTACCTCCGATCTGATCGATCAGGCGATTGCGGAAATCGAAAAGCTTGGGGAAAACACACCGGAGAATTACTACCAGACCGTGCAGACCATCATTCAGACCATCAAGGAAAAAGAACTGCAAATTGCCATTGCCAAGGATCGCGCGATTCAGGATTTGACCGATCTTCGCGACGAGGCATTGCAAAGCGATTCCTTTACGGATGAAAAGATTGCAGAGCTGGAAAAGCTGTTTGCCGATGCGGTTGCGTCAATTACAGCGTCTGCCACCGAGGAAGAGGTTAAGACCTATTACAATTCCGCTGTGATTGCAATGAAGAACGTTCCCATTCACCGTTTGACGGATGCGGACCGACTCATCTTCTTGCAGAGCTTGCTTGGCTTGGATCAGGAAAGCCTTTTGACTCTGATCCGCGACGTTGATTTTGAAACCTTGAGCCGTGCGGTGCAGGAAGCGATCCGTACCTCGGGTAAGGTTGCGGTTGGTTCCTTTATGACACAGGAAGAGGCGGAAAATCTGCTTCGTTCGCTGGAGGTTGTGGCATCCTATCGCTTTGAAATGAGCAACAGTGACAAGGTGCGCGAGGGTGACGTCTTTACCATCCGTCTGACCATCCCCGAAAATCTGCGCTCCATGACGGGCTTGCAGGTCGCATATTACGACGATGCGACGGGTGTATTGGAGCTTTTGGAATCGCGCGTGGAGGGAGATGCGTTGGTATTTACCACCAAAAGAATTGCGGATTTTGTGATCCTTGCCGATCCGACCATTGATTTGACCGGCATTATGATTGCGCTTGGCGCGATCCTGCTTTGCCAAATCGTTGCAATCGCCTTTATTCTGGTCAGCCGTGTAAACAGCAAAAAGACGGTGACGCATGCGAGTGTAGCGTTCCCCGCAGTATTCCTGACGGTGCATTTCCTGCCCGTAAACGGTGAGCTTATCACCTTGATCATGGCAGGTGCTGTGGTGGTTCTGCAGATCGTTTTGATGGCACTGCTTCTTTCTTCGGGTGTGGTGCATCTTCCCAAGAAAAAGAAGAATGCTCCCACGGAAGAGGTGGAAGAGGGGAACACGTCTCCTTACGCAGAGATCTATCCCGATAAGGCATATGCCAACGAGTCTGTTCAGGATTCCTTCGAGGAAACGCTTGCAGATTCCGCTTCGGACGATAATGCCGACGTCGAGGCTGATTTCGGCACGGCGGCGATTCTGATGGGAACGGATGAGATGTCCGATGAGGACCCGTTCATCATGTACCGTGAGGATGGCGACGGCGAGCATTATGATGAGGAGAGCTTTATCGAGCCTGCCGCAACCACACGTTACTCCTTGCCCGACGACGAATTTGCCGCATACGACAGTGAGGAAAGTGCTGACGGTGAGGATGCGGAATATGCGGATGTCGCGGAGGACGATGAGCGCCTCTACTATGACGAGAACGCATATGGCGAAACGGTTGGTATGGATGAGAATGCCGAGGCTGTTGAGGAGGTCTATGCGAACGATGCGATTTATGCGGACGAGGAAGCTTATGCCGAGGAGTCGCTTTACGCAGAGGAAGCATACGACAACAACGAGGCATACGGCGACTATCCGTATGAAACCGAAGAGACAGTAGACGAAGAGGACACGCAGGCGTCCGAGGAAGAGCTTTTGCAGGACGAGACCTATTTCGCTCCCGCTGAAGAGGAATCCGACGATACCGATCCGCTCTATCGCTACGACGAATAAAAACACAAGAGGGGCTGAGTCATTCGACTCAGCCCCTTCATATTTGGTTCAGTTTATGCCCAAGCCATGGAGGTGGGTTTTTCTTCGGTGATGATGACGTCCTTGAGGAAGGAAACTGCCTTGCGAAGTCCCTCGTCAATAGACATCAGGCTGTCCTCATGCTCGATGGAGAGCACGCGGTCGTAGCCACACAGACGGAGATTGGAAACCAGATCACGCCAGTAGGTCTCGCCGTTTCCGTAGCCAACGGTGCGGAATACCCATGCGCGGTGCAATTCGTCGCCATAGTGCTTGGTGTCAAGCACACCGTTCTTGGCGGTGTTGTAGTGGTCGATCTTGGTGTCCTTGGCGTGGACGTGGTAGATCGCACCTGCCAATTCGCGAATCGCCGCAACGGGATCCATCCCCTGCCAGATGAGGTGCGAGGGGTCAAAGTTTGCGCCGATGACAGGACCTACAGCCGCGCGCAGACGGAGCAGAGTCTCGGGATTGTAAACGCAGAAGCGGGGGTGCATTTCAAATGCGATGTGTGGAACGTGGTGAGCCTCTGCAAACGCGCCTGCTTCCTTCCAATAGGGGATCAGCTTCTCATTCCACTGCCAATCAAGGATCGAAAGGAAGTCCTCGGGCCAGGGGCAGGTGACCCAGTTGGGATACTTGGAGGTTTCGCAGTCACCGGGGCAGCCGGAGAAGGTGATGACGGTGTCAACGCCCATCTTTTCGGCAAGCAGTACCGCGTTGCGGAAGTCCTTATCGAACTGTGCGGCGATCGCTTTGTCGGGGTGGAGCGCGTTTCCGTGCGCTGCGAGCGCACAAACGGTAACGTCGTACTTCTTGAGCGTGTTGACAAAAGCTTCGTATTTGCTCTCGTCAGCAAGCAGCTCCTCGGGGTTGCAATGTGCCTTTCCGGGGTATCCGCCCGCACCGATCTCTACGGTGTGAACGCCGAGAGAGGTTAAGATCTGCAGGGTCTCGTCCAAAGACTTTTGACCGTAAAGGTTGGCAAGAACACTCAGTTTCATGGTGTAGTCCTCTTTTCTTTATATGTATTTTATTTGAGTTTCATGGGTTGGGAGACGAGCGTGCGGTTCAAAACAGCGCGCACCCGATCGAGCGCAAGCTCGTAAAACGCCTCGAGGTGCATTGCCGCGTATCCGTCGTGCGTGTGGAGATTCGGCTTGTTTGAGAGCGAGAGCTCGCACATCAAAACGCCTTCGTATGCGGTTGCGTCGATGCGATCCATGACGCGCTTCCAATCTACGATGCCGTCGCCAAGCAAAAGGTGGAGATCGTTTTCCCACGTGAGCGTTGGATCATAGACACCGAGGTTGTCGTTGAAGTGGGTATGACACAGGCGGGTGCCGTAAAGGGAGAGCATATCGCGTCCTTCGTTGTAGCACAGCTCATGCCCCGTATCTAGGCAAAATCCGCAAGCGGGAGAATCGGAAAATGCGTTCATCAATGCCGCAAGGTATTCCTCCCCCTCAACGTTTTCAAAGCCGAGCGTAACGCCAAGCCGCTCTGCCGCGTCCACGACGCGCGCGTAGTTTTCGATTCCTATGTCGGTAGGCGTGTGCTCGCCAAATCCGATAAAGGGATGGATGACCATAACGGGAACGTGATGCGCGGAACAGTCGGTGACGCAATCGATCAGCATCTGCGCATACGCGCGTCCCCGTTCGCCCTCGCGCCACATCCAATCACAACCGCTGAACGGTGCGTGGATGGATTGGTAGATCAGCCCCATGCGGTCTGCGGCATTTGCCCAAGCGGTGGTACTTTCACGATCCCACTCGGTAAAAACGCCTCCCCATCCGACACGGCGGAGCATAGCGAGCTGTTCTTCAACGGAAAATTGCCGAGCACCGTGGAGGATGCCGATGCCGGGGATATATCTCTTTTGCATATTCACACCGTCCTTGTGCTTGTATTCTTTTTAATAATACCATTTTTTTGCGTGAAATGCAAGAGGTTTTGCGCTTCTTTTGAAGAGCTTGGGATAAGTTTTTTGAAATCCGTGAATTTTTGCGCAAAGCTCTTGTAAAAAAGAGGGGGATATGATACAATGTATAGAGAACAATACGAGAGGAAGTGCTTTGGATGAACGTTGATCTGTTTGGACGGATCCGTTATAAGGTCAATCTGCATATGCATACCACACTGTCCGACGGGCGAAAAAGTCCTGCCGAAGCGTTGCAACGCTACCGCGACGCAGGATATGATGCCGTGGCACTGACCGACCACTGGTTTTGCGGTACGGGCGGTGAGGAGGACGGCATTACGGTGCTTTCGGGCGGCGAATATAACGTGGGAGGCTCGAACGGAGCCGATGGGGTGTATCACATCCTCGGAATCGGTACGCTTCGCCAGCCCTCGGTCACCAAGCATCAAAGCGCACAGGAGATCATTGACCGCATCCACGCCGCAGGCGGTATTGCCGTATTGGCACATCCCGCGTGGTCGCTCAATACGCCCGAAATGTTGATGAACCTGAAAGGGGTAGATGCGACCGAGATCTATAATTCGGTCTCCGACGTGCATGAGTCCCGTCGAGCGGATTCCTCCCTGATCGTTGATATGCTGGCGTGCAGAGGGCAGTATCTGCCGCTTCTTGCCACGGACGACGTGCATTACTACGACGGTAGTGACGATTGCGTTTCATGGATCATGGTAGAGGCCGAGGACAACACGCGGGACGCTTTGCTGCGTGCCATCCGCCGCCAAAAATTTTACGCAACGCAAGGTCCCGAGGTGCATTTGTACAAGGAAGGGAAGGGATACCGCGTCAAGTGCTCCCCCGTGAGCGAGATCGTGTTTTTTTCGAACCTTGTATGGTGTCCGCGCGTATTTGTGGGGGAGGGCATGACCGAAGCGTATTACGAACCCAAGGAAGGCGAGACCTTTTTGCGCGTACAGGTCAAGGATCAGAACGGAAAACGGGCGTGGACAAACATCCTCCCCTTGGAATAAACAAAGGAAATTGTATTTATGAAAATTGGATTCGTTTCTCTCGGGTGTCCCAAAAATCAGCTTGACACCGAGGTGATGCTGCACGAAATTTTGCAGGCGGGATACGAGATCACGCCAGAGGATATCGAGGCAGACGTGATTATCGTTAACACCTGTGCATTCATCGAGAGTGCAAAAAAAGAAGCCATCGACAACATTCTGGACGTTGCATGGCTCAAAAAGAACCGCAAG
Source organism: Eubacteriales bacterium (assembly GCA_045632805.1). Lineage (GTDB taxonomy): Bacteria > Bacillota > Clostridia > Oscillospirales > CAG-272 > UMGS1865. The sequence continues at coordinate 8,261 of JAZQXI010000092.1, forward strand.
CTCAAGGCGATCATCGTGACGGGATGCCTTGCCGAGCGATACGGTGAGGAGATCTTCCGGGAGCTTCCCGAGGTGGATGCCGTTTTGGGCGTGGGAAGCATCCACAACATCGTAGAGGCGATTGAGGCGGTGACCGACAAAAAGAAAAAAGGCTCGGCGCGTAAGTATTTTTCGCATGAGGATGCCAACACGGTGCGCCTTGGAGGCGACCGCGTGATTACCACTCCCGACTATACCGCATACATCAAGATCGCGGAGGGCTGTGACAACAAATGCGCGTATTGTGCAATCCCGTCTATCCGCGGAAAATTCCGCTCCCGCCCCATGGAGGAGCTGATTGCCGAGGCGAAGGATCTGGAGTCCTTGGGCGTTAAGGAATTGGTGGTCGTAGCGCAGGATATTACGCGATACGGTGTGGATCTTTACGGAAAGTATTCCTTGGCGGAGCTGTTGCACCGCTTTACGGAGGAGACGAATATTCCGTGGATTCGTCTGCTTTACTGCTATCCCGATAAGATCACGGACGATTTGATTGCAGAGATGCGTGACAATCCCAGAATCCTCAAATATATCGATCTGCCGCTCCAGCATATCAGCGACCGTATGCTTTCTGCCATGAACCGTCACGGTGACTCCAAAACCGTGCGCGGCGTGTTGGAAAAGCTCAAGCGCGAGATTCCCGATATCGTCATCCGTACCACCTTTATCGTGGGATTCCCCGGGGAGAACGAGGCGGATTTTGAGGAGCTTTGCGAGTTTGTCAAGGAGCAGAGATTCGACCACGCAGGTGTCTTTACCTATTCCCGCGAGGAGGGCACTCCCGCATACGATTTCCCCGATCAGATCGACGAGCAGGTCAAGCAGGACCGCATGGATATTCTGATGCGGATGCAGATGGAGATCAACGAGGAGCTCAACCGCGAAAAGGTCGGTAAGATCGTGGACGTGATTTGTGAGGATTACGATCCCGTAGCGGAGGTGCATTTTGGCAGAAGCGTTGCGGATGCTCCCGAAATCGACGGAAAGGTCTATTTCAAGAGCGAATCCCGCATTGCCCCCGGCACGTTTGTGCGTGTCAAGGTCAGAAAGGTCATCGATTACGACCTGTACGGTAACATCGTCACCGCAAAAAGCAAGTAAAACGAACGTTGCTTGCCAATCCGTTAAGTTTTCGCCCGCCTTTTTCAAAAGGCGGCACGGATCCAACGCCGTGGAGCGTTGGTCGCGCTCCGAAGAGCGCGAAATCACCTTGTTTTATGGCGCTTTTCTTTTTGCCAAGCTG
>JAZQXI010000093.1:0-12515 GCA_045632805.1 Eubacteriales bacterium
TCGGTAGGCTTTTCAAAAACCTGAAAGAAAGGATCCGATTTTCGGATAATGTATAAAACTCATGGTCATGTGTTCTCAATGCCATAAGCGTATGGCGGTTATCTTTGTTACTAAAATGGAAACCAACGGGAAGGCGACAAAGGGACTTTGTCTGAAATGTGCCAAAGACATTGGCATTCCCGTGGACCATCTCGTCGGAAACGTCATGGGACAGTTCGGGGTCACTCCCGAGCAGATGGAAAATGCCGAGGAAGAGCTCTCCACGATGTTAGAGCAGGCAACCCCTTCGGATTGCGATGATAAGGAGGATGGCGGAGCCCCCGCGATCGATCTTCCCAAGCTTTTCCGTGAGGCGGGATTGTTTATGCAAAAGCCCAATGAAGCGCCGATCCCCATGTCTGATGACGCCAAGGAAAATGACCGCAAAAACGATAAGAAAAAGGCAAAAGAGGAGAAAAAACTCAAGTTTTTGCCGATTTACAGCCGTAATTTGACCCAATTTGCACGAGAGGGAAGATTGGATCGCATCATCGGGCGTGAGCGTGAGCTGTCCCGTATGATCCAGATCCTTTGCCGCAGACAAAAAAACAATCCGTGCTTGATCGGTGAACCCGGTGTCGGTAAGACCGCCATCGCAGAGGCGCTTGCCATTCGCATCGCGGCGGGAGAGGTGCCGTATAAGCTGCGCGGCAAGGAGATTTATCTCTTGGATCTGACCGCGCTTGTAGCGGGCACCCAGTTCCGCGGACAGTTCGAGTCCCGTATTCTGGGGCTTCTTGCAGAGGTCAAAGCCGTTGGCAATGCCATCCTTGTGATCGACGAGGTCCATAACATCGTGGGATCGGGCGAGGCGGAGGGAAGCGTCAATGCCGCCAATATCTTAAAGCCCGCGCTTTCTCGCGGTGAGGTTCAGATCATCGGTGCTACCACACTCAACGAATACCGTAAATATATCGAAAAGGATTCTGCGCTGGAGCGTCGTTTCCAGCCCATCACGGTCAACGAGCCGTCGGTGGAAGAGACCGTGGAGATGCTGGGCGGCATCAAGCATTATTACGAGGATTTTCACGGAGTTATCATTCCCGACACGGTCCTTCGTCGTTCCGTGGTCCTCTCGGAACGCTATATCACAGATCGATATCTGCCTGACAAGGCGATTGACCTTTTGGACGAGGCGGCGTCAGCGCTGTCGCTTTCCTCAGCTCCCATCAACGAGTCTTATCAGATTCGCGATAAGCTCTTGGAGATCAAGGGGAAGCGCGAGGAATTAGAGGCGGAGATTGCGGGGAACGACGCGGTGGAGCAGAACCGATATGAGGAGATTGCCAAGCTGCGTGCCGAGGAGATTCGACTTTCTGACCGTTTGGCTGTGATCGAACCCGAAACGCATACCGTAACGCTGACCGAAAACGAGATCGCAAACGTGATCGAGCTTTGGACGGGTGTTCCCGCTACCAGCATCACCGAAAATGAGTTTGCGCAGATCGATCAGCTCGAAAGCAAGATCAAGACGCATATCATCGGTCAAGATGAGGCGGTTGAAGCCGTTGCAAAGGCGATCAAGAGAAGCCGTGCCGGGATCGCGTATAAGAGAAAGCCTGTGTCCTTTATTTTCGCAGGCCCTACGGGTGTCGGTAAAACCGAACTTGTCAAAACGCTTGCAAGTGAGTTGTTCCATTCTCCCGAAACGCTGGTCCGCTTGGATATGTCCGAATTTATGGAAAAGCATTCGGTATCCCGCATCATCGGAGCGCCCCCGGGATACGTCGGCTACGACGAGGCGGGGCAGTTGACCGAGAAGATCCGCCGCCGTCCGTATTCCATCGTTCTCTTTGATGAGATCGAAAAAGCGCATCCCGACGTGCTCAACATTTTGCTTCAGATCCTTGACGACGGCAGAATTACGGATGCCAGAGGCAAGACCGTGAATTTTGAAAATACGGTCATTGTCATGACCACCAACGCAGGCTCCGACCGTACTGCCGCATTGGCGGGATTTTCAGCGGAAGCCGGAGTCGCTGCAGAAGGAAAAACGCAAAAGGCACTGGAAGGATTCTTGCGTCCCGAATTTCTCAACCGCGTGGACGAGATCATCACCTTCCGTAGCCTTGAGGAGTCGGATTTTATGCGCATTGCCGCGATCCGCATGGAGGAACTGCGTCTTTCCTTGGCAGAAAAGGAGATCGAGCTTTCCTATACCGATGCCGCGCTTTCACTCATTGCAAAGAATTCCTATTCCCGTAAATACGGCGCGCGCAATATGCGGCGCTATATCCAGCGTGAGATCGAGGATAAGCTTGCGGAGCTGATCATCGCGGATTATACCCACACCTATACCAAAGCACACGTCGGAGTCAGTGACGGGGAATTGACGGTTTCCTGTCTTTGAACCATCCGAAAAGGAGTGATATGAACGAGCGTCATGCAAAATGGCACCAAATGACGGCACAAGCCGTATGTGCGCAATTGCATACCGATGCCGCCTGCGGGCTTTCCCGCAAGGCGGCTCGTTCTCGTTTCAAAAAGGAAGGAGCCAATACAGTTTTTGATCGTCCAAGGCGCGGTATAGGGGATTTTATAAGACCGTTGCTGATTGATCCTGCCTGCCTTTTGATGCTGTTTGCCACCTTGCTCTCCCTTTGCTTTGCGGCGGTATGGCAGGGGATCGCTGTGATTTTATTGATTCTTTCAATGGTGTCGCTTTGCTTCCGCGTTTTTCAAAAAGCGCTTCAGACCGAGGAACGCATTTCCAAATATCGTGTCCCAAGCGTCCGTGTTATACGGGAAGGCAAACGATTGTCGATCTCTGCTCGTCGCGTGGTCGCGGGAGATATTTTGCTTTTGCGCGAGGGGGATATTGTTCCGTGCGATTGCCGATTGATGAGTGGAACCGATCTACGCGTGCTGACCTTGATGAGGGATCAGGATGGAAAAACCTCGTTGGCTCCGCTTCCCAAAAACGCGGAAACAGTTTATACATACGGAACTCCCGACATGGAGCCGTACTACGAAAACATGCTGTTTGGCGCTTCCGAAATCCTCTTTGGTGAGGCGCGGGCAATTGCTGTCGAAACGGGGGAGACGTGTTACGTTGCCTCTTTGCCGAATTTTACGATCCCCGCTGAAATGACTGCCAAACAGACGGAAAAACAACCTTGGAGCGCATGTCTCCCATACATCCGGCTCTACGGCTTTGGCATGCTGATCCTGTTGGCGATTCTGTGCGTGTTGAGCGTTTTTCGTTTGCCTTCGGAGTACGGTATCGCCGATATTTTCCTATCACTTTGCGTATTAACGGGATGCGCGTCTCCTGCCATTCTTGAACTATGGTTCAAATTGGTTGATGTACGCGGACGAGTGGAAGCGATGGAATCCGTTCCGAAAGAAAACCGTGCGGTGTTCAAATCCGAACGCGGTATGGAACGCTTGCGCAAGCTCACGGATATCGTTGTCGTGGGGCATCTTGCAAGCTCGGATGGAATCGAGCATTTTTCCGCAGCCGCGATCGGCAGCGGATTGATCTATCCCGACAAGGAGCAGCCGCAACCGCTTTTGCAACCGTTGTGTGAAGCGTTCTTTCTGTTGAAAATGGCAGAAGAGGGCTTGAGTGTTACCTTGGAAGAGAGAGGGGACGATGACACCGCATTACTGGAAGATCTGGTCGCCTGTTCCGGATTAGACCTTTCCGCTTTGCAGGTGCGCCTTGTCCGTACGCGCAAGCGTCCCGACCGTTCGTATGGGCGCATGATTGACGTTGAAATGCGTGAGCGTGAGTTTTCGCTCTGCTTTTCGGAGGATTCTCGCGTTTTGCTGCGGTGTATGCTTTATGAGGACGAGGGACGCCTTGCCGTCATTTCACCGCGTTTGCGCGATCAGTTGCAGACTTTCTGTAAGCAAGCCGTTCAAGCTGGCGGAAAAGCAGTAACTGTTTTGCGTTTTCATCCAGACGGAACATGCTCTTTGGTCGGTGTGGTTGCCATGCGTGAGAGGGAGCAACAGATTTTGCCGTCCGTATTGGAGGAATTGAATCAAAGCGGTGTTCGAACGACCTTCTTTTTAACGGGAGATCCTGTGCGTGAAGCCGCATATGCGACTGCATACCGTTTGCCGACGGGACACTTGATATTTGACGGTGAGCATCCCGTATCTGCACAAAATCTGGAAGAAGCACGCGTGTTGATCGGATATCCGATCAAGGATTTGGAAAGTCTATTGCAACAGATGCGACGGGCGGGAAGACGAGTTGCGCTTCTTTGCGGCGGTGTCGGAGAATGGAGCCTATTGAAGCATGCGTCATTGCTGATCGCCTGTGACCCGACGCAGTATGACGGTAAGAATGCCGAGGAATCGGCATTGGAACAGCTACCTGTGGATGGCAAGGAAAACAGCGCGCGATGTGCGCAAGTTATTCGTCGCCGCGCAGATCTTCTCATTCACCGTGCCACCGCATTTGGCGGAGGACTTTCTACCATGCTTAGAGCGCTGTCCATCGGCAGAGCGACCAAGCTTCGTATGCGTTGGCTGCTTTCGGGATTGGCGTTCTCACAAGCTCTGACCTTGACCGTGACGCTTTTGGCGGTTCTTTTCGGGCTTGGACTTCCGGGGGGCATGCAGATGCTGTATGCCGCGGGATTTGCCGAGCTTGTCTTTGCCATGGCGATTCTGACTTTGCGAATTCCGCAATATTTGTTACGAAAAACGCCGTCCTTGGATGCGGATGCCGTTGAAGCATTGATCTTTTCGCGCCAATCCTTGGTTTTGCTTGCTTTGATTGGCGCATTGACAGTGTCTCTGTATGCGGCAATTTTGACCTGGTGCGGTGTCATCGATGCGCCATGCGCATGCACCTATCTCTTTTGTTCGCTGATCCTTGGAAAAGTCGGACAGATCCTTTCTGTGCCGCGCGATGTGATGCGGCAAAACAGAAAGCTGCTTTTGATTCTCGTATCGGTATTTTTACTTCCTGTGATTATTCTGATCCCGCTTTCGATCTTGTTCCCGACAGTTGCTTCTGTTGCAGAACTTGGACATTGGAGCTTGATTACTGTACTTTCCTTGCCGATTTTGCCATTGGTGATCCTGCTTGCAAAATTTTTACCCGACTTTTTCAATCGGACAGCCAAGTGACAAACTGTTGCGCGCATATACTGACATAACGAAAGACACAAGAGGAGTTATGTTATGAAACGGTGCAGTACGGCTGATTTGCGACATCTGGAGATCATCAACTTGTGCGACGGTACCAGACTTGGCTATGCCTCGGATTTTGAATTTGACCGAGAGGATGCGCGGATACTTGCGCTTGTTGTCAAAGGCTGTGACGGATTGTTCGGGATCGGCAGGGAGGATGACATCGTCATCCCATGGCACAAGATCGAATGCTTTGGGGAGGATACGATTTTGGTTCGTCTTTCCTCGGCAGATCTTTCCTGTTGTCTATGCCCGCGCCCAAAGAAAAAGGGATTTCATTTTTGAATATTAAGGTGCTGTCTCAAATGGCAATTTGAGACAGCCCTTCGCACGAAAAAGGCGACGGTAGGCTTTTTTGTGCCGGGGAATTTGCGGTTTTCGCTGATCAATATGATCAAATCTGATCAAAGAAAGGGCGAAAATTGCGGCGTCACAGCCGCAAAGCAAAAACCACGGGGGTGTCGACCAAATGCGAGACGCATTTGAGACACCCCCTGATTTATTTCTCTAAAAACAGTGTGTTAAACAGTAGCTTAAAGGTGCCTTCCTGCTGAACACGGAACTGCGGACTGAAGGTGAACAGAATGACCTCACCCTTGCCGCATTTGGTGCGAAGAACGCAGGGCGTGCCCGCGAGCAATGCCTCACCGCGGATCACACCGTTGCGAAGGACGTTATCTTTGGCGATCGTTGCAAGAATTTCGGTCTTTCCCGTAAAATCAGTGGGAACGAGAATGGGACCCGAATTGTGCGTCACGGTAAAATGCTTTGCCATTCCGCGTGTCATTGGGTGATCTTCCTTGGCGATGACGGCATTGATCTGTGAGCCGCCCGTCAGATATTCTTCGGCGGTCAGATTTGCTGCTTTGTCAGTAAGCCCAAGAGCGAGCCACTCATTGATGACACCGCAGGATTTTTCCCAAGTAACAAGGCGACCGCCACGCTCAACGAATTCACGCAGGAATTGGCGTCCCTTTATCCCAATTCCCGTTTGATATTCCGGAGGGCAGCCTTCGGGGATCTCGTCGCCAAAGCAGAGCTTGATCGGCGGATGTGCGGGGAAGATCATGACCTCAATATCTTCGGGAATCCCACGTTCGCGGATCTCGGCATCCATTACGATTCGATAGTCAAAGCCGTAGTCACGCAACAAATTGCGGGTAAATGCTTCCTCCTCGTTGCCCGTAAAGGAGACCTTCAAAAGCCCTATACGCGCGCGTCGGATTTCGGGATACGTTCCGTCAGCCGAACAGAAGTTGCCGTGCTCGTCGCGCGAGAGCGCCTCACCGTTTGCAAGGAGTCGGTTGGCTTCTCTGTAAGACGCGTTTTCGGTTGCCTTCATCGGACGAGACCATGCAAGAGTATCGGGATCAAACGGCGTCAGATCGGCGGAATCGATTTCCATTTCAAGCGCTTCGGTTACAATTCCCATGGGGAGTGATAGCGTTACGTTTGCCGTGTCGCTCAATCGAGGCTTTGCCGCATCCAGCTCCCTTTGTGCCTGGTGGGAGTAGGGAACCTCGGAGAGTAGAACCTGCACCACTGCGTATTTGGGTTGTGCAAGAGGAATATAAACACTGCCCTCGGGGTATACTTTATTTTCTATGACAAGATCGTGCGAGAGACGGAACATCTCAATACGCTGATTGGAAAGCAAGCGGATGAGGTGAGACGTAGCGGAAAGATCGATTTGATGGGGTGTGATCAGATATGCCTTGATTTCTCCCTTGTGACCGCGTTTGGTTTGAAGCAGTGCCTTTTGCGCCATGGAGCGCAATATCTTTACGCGGTTATCGGCAGCATAGTCCAAAAGAGACATGGACGCCAGATACATCTGTTCTACAATGTCGCCAAGATGCCACCAGCCGCCCTCCCAAGGGTCGGGGCAGATGGCGCAGGGCTCCAGAATATGCTCACGGTTGGGGTTGAGCTTAAGCGTTTCGGGGTCGATATAATCGGGGGTTGCAATGCGAACGTCGGCATTTTCGGTCAACATTCCTACAATGTTATGCAGAGCCGCGTTTCCGTAAAAGGAGGAAACGGGGAAGTCGCTGAAAAAAGGATCTCCCGCCACGATGCCTTTTCTGCCTGCCGCGGACAAATCGAGCGCCATGTGTGTGCCGCAAAGCGCGATCTCGCGGTGAACGAGAGGGCTGATGTGCGGGCAGATGGGATCGCACTTAGGGGCGATCGACATACGGTTTTCATCCGGACACTGGTGGTGATGATCCTGAAAGATCTGCGGCATAAAGCGGCGGATGAGAATGTCATTGAGATAGCGCGATTCCACCACGCATTCGCGGTGTGCGTCACGGTTATTGGCGTGTCCGGTCCAATTGTGACGCATGTAAGGGGAGCAGATCCCTTCAAATTCCGTGCCGAAATATTTGTAATACCAATCCGTAAAGACGATTTCACCATCGGGCTCGCTGCAAGGAGAGATGATAAAGATCACCTCATCAAGAATCTTGCGAACACGCGCGGAGTCGGAGGTAACAAGCTCATAAAGCATGTGCGGAACCATCTGCGGTCCTCCCACCTCATTGGAGTGGAGACCGTAGCTTTGAAAAACGATGGCTTTACCGTTTTGAGAGAGAGTCTCGATCTCCCTGTCTGTCAATCCGCGCGGATCGGCAAGCGACATCGAGATACGGCGGTATTCCTCAAGGCGGGAGAGATTTTCGGGAGAGGAAACGTAAAGAATCAGAAAATCATTTCCTTCACTTGTCTTTCCCATATCCTCTAAAAGGAGTCTTTCGGATTTTGCGGCAACGTCACGGTAATATTCTACCAAACGGTGCCAATGAATCATGACTCTGTCGTCTCCCGGATTCTCTCCGAAAAACTCCTTGGGTGTTTTGATTTGCGACATAAATGAATAGCCTCCTACACAAGTGTACGTCACCATTGTAGCACGCAAAGAGGGGGAAGTCAATACAAAAACGGGACATCGCGTTGGATTTTCGGACATTTCCATAAAGGAAGAACCGCCCAAAGAATTTCTTCAGGCGGTTGTTTTGTTATACGGTAAACTCGGTTCTTGCAATGATATGCTTGCGGTAATCGGGGTCAAGCTCGCAGAAGTATCCGCTCCAGCCCCAAACACGTACGATAAGATTGGGATGGTTTTCGGGATGTGCCTCTGCGTCAAGCAGAACGTCGCGGTTGATGGAGTTGAGCTGAAGCTGATGCCCACCAAGTTCAATAAAGTAACGAACCAGCGCCGCTACCTTTTTCTCTCCTTCCACCGTGCGGAATACGCTGTCATGTAGCTCCATAGTAAGGGGACCGCCATTAATGATGCGCTTCATATCGTACTTGGTAAAGGAACGAATGGTGGAAAGAGGACCTTGCAAACGCGTGGTAAGGGCTGGCGAGAAGCTGGAGGAGTACGGCGTGTGGGCAAGGCGTCCGTCTGCGGTTGCGGGACATTCCTCCGCACTCCAGATGTATTGCATCGCGCTGCCCGTGCCCGCGCGCCAGATGCCGCCGCGTCCGTTGGGCTTTTTGTTCAGATAAGAGGAGAATGCCTCCATCAATTCACACGCCACAAGGTCGGCAATTTCGTCATCGTTTCCAACCTTGGGGGCGTCAAGAAGAAGATTGCGCAATTCGGTGTATCCTTCAAAATTTGCTTCCAATGCCTTAAGCAGGGTTTCTTTGTCGATCAGCTGTTTGTCATAGACCAATACCTTGATCGCAGCCAATGCATCCGCCGCATTGGCAATGCCCGCACCGTGACAGCCGTAGTTGTTGTATTTGGCGACGTCCTCGGTCAGATCCTTTCCTTTTTCCAAGCATCCGTCCACCATGATGGAAAGCAGAGGCGCGGAAATACAGCTTTCCTTTTGATAGGTTCTCATCTCGACGTCACAAAATGCGCGGATCTTTTCCTTTGCCGCTTCGAGAAGATCTTCAAACGTGTTGGAGGAGAGCAAATGCTCGCGTACCGCATCACTTACCGCCAGCGGAAAATTCAGCGTTGCACGGTTCGGCACGTCCGCCGCGCAGTTGGGAACGATATACTCCCAGCAAGCCGCAACGGTGTAGTTCCATGCATCCTCCTCGTCATAGCCGAGTGCGATAAAACCGGGAACCACCACGTCATCGTTGCAGTATTGGGGGAAGCCCAAGCCTTGCTTGGTCAGTTCCGTTCCGCGCTCAAACCGTTCCATGGGCGTGTTTTTGCCACAACGCAGATTGATCTTGGGGTCGATAAGAGAAAGCTCCAAAGATGCCTGCAGGCAAACGTCCGAAAGGGTATTGAACATGTCGGTCCCATCCTTGTCAAAGCCGCCAAGGACCATGCTTTGCCCATTGTCTCCTTGTTGAACGCCAAAGTAGATGTCGGTGTCAAGATTAAGCTCGATAAAGAACAGCTCGGTAGTTTCCAATAGTTCTTCGCGTGTTACTCCATGTGCAAGGTCGGCTTCGAAATAGGGGAGCATGTATTGGTCAAAGCGCCCCAAAGTCGTGTGCGGATGGTTGGCACAGCGCAGGGAATAGAGCAAGAGTGCCAAAAAGAGGCAAGCCTCGTGATAGGTGGTGGCGCCTTTGTGCGGAACACGCGAAAGTGCTTTTGCCAAGCGTTCGTTGCCCATTTCTTCGGCGGCTTGGCGGTAACGGTCGGCAAGCGAGAGGATCTCATCTGCGCAAAGAACGACCGCTGACCAAAAACGGTTGCCCCCGCCGACGCTTTCATTCCTTTTTTGAGCATCTTCTCGGATGCTGTCAAGACCGCGCGCGATCACAGCGGCATAATTGGGCGTAATATTTCCAAACGCGCCGTATTCGGCACGGTCATTTCGCGTCTGTTGCCAAACGGGGGCGGTGATGATCGTCCGATGAAAGCCGAATGCATCGTCCGTGTCAAGGATGTAAGGTGCTTCCGCTTCCATCATCAGGGCAAATATCTCGGCGGGAAGCATCGGGTCTCTCGGATCTCGCTTGGCGTAAGGAGCCATATCAAATTGCACGTCGCGGCGTGCGTTGCGATATTCCTTTTCTTTTAAGATAGAAAGATATTTTTGTACGGTTTCTGTCATAATATAGTCACCTCAATTTCATGGATATGAAAGATTTCCGCATGCGCCTGCGGTGTCAGTGTTTCATCAAACAAAGGGGAATAGACCCGTCCCGTTATAGCGTATTTGCTACCCGTAAGACGGTGATAGGGAAGAAGCTCAGCGCGGCGAACACCGCACTCCCGCATGAGAGCCGCGATTGCCGTCAGATTTTCTTCGGTGTCGGTGATAGTGGGAATCAAAGGAATACGGGTGATGAATTCTTTTCCCGATTTGGTAAGCGTTTTGTAGTTTTCAAGAATGAAAGCGTTATCCTGTCCGCAATATTGATAGTGGAGAGAGGGATCGATCAGCTTCAGATCATATAGAACGTAGTCGCAATCCGCCAATATCGAATCAAACACCTCGCGTGAGGCAAATCCGGAGGTTTGGATCGCGCGATGGAGCTTTCCGCAAAGCCGAGAAAGACAAGCCTTCAAAAATGCGGGTTGTGCCAAAGCTTCACCGCCAGAAAAGGTCACGCCGCCTCCCGAACGGTTCAAAAAATCAGCGTTTCGCAACAGCCGCTTGACCATCTCCTCGGGGGTGTAGCGCTCTCCCACGGTTCGGATCAGATGCATGGGACATACGGAGATGCTTTCGTCTACCAAAACGGGGCGTCCCGTTTTTTCTTCTCCAACCCGTAAACAAGCGCCGCAACGAAGGCAACCGTTTGGGGATTTGATCAGTTCGGGGGAAAATTCCTGCCCCTCGGGACTGTGACACCACATGCAGCGCAAAGGACATCCTTTTAAAAATACGGTCGTCCGCACACCGGGACCGTCATGGATCGCAAGCTCTTCAATGGAAAATACCGTTCCCGTCAGCAAAAAAATCACCTCCACAGCCTCATTATACAGAAAAAGGGGTTGATTTGAAAAGCAAAATGTTATATAATAGTAGCAGAAAATTATCTTTTTGGAAGGAGGCGAAAAAAATGCCGATGCATCAGGGACATAATTCCTATGCCAATTTTAATTACAATGCCTATACCTACCGTAACAAGGGATGGATGCCGCATTTTCACAAGAATTTTGAGATCATCTGTGTGTTGCGCGGAGAATTGGATCTTACCGTCAACGAAAGTGTTACACATCTGTGCGTAGGACAATATGCGATGATCCTGTCCAATCAGATCCACTCTTTTTTTGCCGATGCCAATACGATGGTTTGGGTCGCGGTGTTCTCCGAGGATTTTGTTCCGGAATTTGCTTCCTATATAAAGGAGAAGCAGGGAAGAGAACAGAGTTTTTTTCCTGATGAAGAGGTGGCGGAGCTTCTTTTAAATCAGTTGATTCTCGGAAATGCTTCCGATATGATGCGCCGCGCGTGTCTCTATGCCATTTGCGATCAGTTCCGTGCGCATGTTGCATTGGAGCCGAGACGTACCAAGAACGATCAGCTCATCTGTCGGGTTCTGGATTATATCGAGGATCACTATATGGAGGATATCTCTCTTTGCGGTGTAGCCGAGGTGTTTGGATATGAATATCATTATCTTTCGCGCCTGCTCAACCGCCACTATAACATCCGATTCAAAAACATCCTCAACGAGTACCGTACCGAGGCGGCGGCAAGAGAATTGGAAAAGGCGGAAAAGAGCATTACCGATATCGCGCTATCTTGCGGATTTCAAAGTATCCGAAGCTTTAACGACGTATTTGCTTCGATCAAGGGCTGCACCCCGGGAGAATATCGCGCAGGAATCCGCCAAAACCCCGCTATGAGCCGTGCAAAAGATCCTCAATTGTAAAAAAACTGTAAACACTGCAAATTTTTCTTGCAAACGGATAGAGTATATGATATAATATTGACACTTGTGCGGAAATGCATGAGAATTTAAATACACACACCGGACGAGCGTTGCATCGGTGCCGCGAAATGCGGTTTTTGGCAATCGGCGCCTCGGTGGTGGAACAACCGAAGGAGGACATAAAAATGTCTGTTATTTCTATCAAGCAGCTGCTTGAAGCAGGTGTTCATTTCGGACACCACACCAGAAGATGGAACCCTAAGATGCAGGAGTACATCTTCACCGAGAGAAATGGTATCTATATCATTGACCTCCAGAAGACTGTAAAGAAGTTCGATGAGGCTTACAACTTTGTTCGTGAGCTTTCCGAGAACAACGGTAACCTTCTGTTCGTCGGCACCAAGAAGCAGGCAGCAGAGGCTATCAAGGAAGAGGCAACACGCTGCGGCATGTACTACGTAAACGTTCGTTGGCCCGGCGGTATGATGACCAACTTCAAGACCATCAAG
>JAZQXI010000094.1:0-13531 GCA_045632805.1 Eubacteriales bacterium
CCCATAAGCTCAGTTACGTCGACGTCAACGTTGAGCGTTGCGCCCTCGCACTTCGCGATGGAAAGCTCGTCATCATGGATACACTCGGGACGGAGACCGCAAACGACCTCTTGACCGATGTATTCCTGCAGCTCCTCTGCCTTTGCCTTTTCCTCGGGCAACTTAAGTTCATTACCCTCATATACAAAGTATACGCCGTCGTTCTTCTTGATCAGAGCGCCGTTCATGAAGTTCATCTGAGGAGTGCCGATAAAGCCTGCAACGAAGATGTTAACGGGCTTGTCGTACAGATTCTGAGGAGTATCAACCTGCTGAATCAGACCGTCCTTCATAACGACGATACGCGTTGCCATGGTCATAGCCTCGACCTGGTCGTGCGTGACGTAAATAAAGGTGGTTTCAACACGGTGATGGAGCTTGGTAAGCTCAGTTCTCATGGTTGCGCGGAGCTTTGCGTCCAAGTTGGAAAGCGGCTCGTCAAGCAAGAATACCTGAGGATCACGGACAATTGCACGTCCCAGTGCAACACGCTGCTTCTGACCACCCGACAGAGCCTTGGGCTTACGGTCGAGCAGGTGAGTGATATCCAGTACGCGTGCAGCTTCTTCTACCTTCTTTTTGATAACTTCCTTCGGAACCTTGCTCAGCTTCAGACCGAATGCCATGTTCTCAAACACGGACATGTGGGGATACAGAGCGTAGTTCTGGAACACCATCGCGATCTTACGATCCTTAGGTGCTACGTCGTTTACCAAACGGTCGCCGATGAAGAGTTCACCCTCGGAGATCTCTTCCAGACCTGCGATCATACGAAGCGTGGTGGACTTACCGCAACCGGAAGGTCCGACCAATACCAAAAATTCCTTATCCTTGATCTCCAGGTTAAAATCGGAGACTGCGGTAACGCCGCCCGGATACTTCTTATAAATATGTCTGAGGGATAAGCCTGCCATTTTGAATCCTCCTGATGACTCCGCTTTCGGAGCTTATTTTTCCAGATAATATTGTACCAAATTTTTCGCAAAAATGGAAGAGTTTATTTCTCCAAAATTTTACCACTGTTATTGTATAACTTGCACAACGCAAGTGCTTTGTTTATAAACTTCGGCGCAAAATTTCGGGCTTACATCTTTAATTTATTAAAATTAAGCCTTGGATTTGGAGCGCATCGTCAAAGAAATGCGCTTTTTCGCCACGTCCACGCTCAGCACGCGAACCTTGACGGCGTCGCCTACCTTGACCACGTCAGAGGGGTGCTTGACGAAGCGGTCGGAGAGCTGGGAGATATGCACAAGGCCATCCTGATGGACGCCGATGTCAACGAATGCGCCAAAGTCGATGACGTTTCGCACCGTTCCCGTCAGCTCCATATCGGGCTTGAGATCCTCAAGGCTGAGAATGTCATCGCGCAAAATGGGGGGCGGCAACGTGTCACGCACATCGCGTCCGGGCTTTTCCAATTCCCCAACGATGTCCTTCAGTGTCGGCTCACCGACACCAAGCTTTTCGGCAACGCTCTTAAAGCCCGCACTCTGTACCTTGGCGCCAAGCTCCTTGAGGTTTCCGCCCGCTACGTCCTCACGGGTGTAACCGAACATTTCCAACAATTCAGCCGCTGCCGCATAGGATTCGGGGTGAACGCCCGTGTTGTCAAAGATCTCTTTTCCGCCGGGAACGCGCAAGAATCCTGCTGCCTGCTCGTATGCCTTGGCACCGATACGCGGCACCTTGAGCAACTGCGCACGGTTGGAGAATTCCCCGTTTTCCTCGCGGTATTTGACGATGTTCTTTGCAGATGTGATATTGATACCCGAAATATAGGAAAGGAGCGAATAGGATGCGGTATTGATATCAACGCCCACAGCATTGACGCAATCCTCCACGACGCCGCCCAGTGCCTCGTCCAGACGTGCCTGCTTCATATCGTGCTGATACTGTCCAACACCAATGCCCTTGGGGTCGATCTTGATCAATTCCGCCAAAGGATCCTGCAAACGGCGCGCGATGGAAACCGCGCTTCTCTGCATTACGTCAAACTCCGGGAACTCCTCTGCCGCAAGCTTGGAAGCGGAATAGATGGATGCGCCCGCCTCGCTGACCACGATATACTTGGTCTCTTCGGGGATCTCCTTCAAAAGATTTGCGATGAAAATTTCACTTTCTTTAGATGCGGTTCCGTTGCCGATTGCGATAACATCCACGTGATGACGGCTGATGAGCTTCTTCACAGTCGTCTTGCTTCTCTCGTAATCGTCGCTGTGCTTGGCACCGTTCTTGATACCCTCGATGTCCTCGCGGCGGCGGAACGGCATAATCACTGCAGTATCTACGACCTTACCTGTCTTATCGACGACAGCCAGCTTACATCCATGACCGTAACCGGGGTCAAAGCCAAGGACAGTCTTGCCCTTGAGGGGCGACTGCATCAAAAGGTGGCTCAGGTTATCCGCAAAGACCTTGATCGCGCCCTCGCAGGCGTTATCGAAGATATCACTGCGAATCTCACGCTCGATGGAAGGAGCGATCAGACGGTCGTAGCTATCCAAAATCGCCGCAGAAACGTAAGATTCCGCGGGGCTCTTGTTTCCAAGCAAAATTTGCGCGAAAAGATAGTTGAGAACGATTTCGGGAGCAACGCTGACGCTGACCTTCAAAAAGTCCTCTTTCTCGCCGCGATTGAGTGCCAGCACGCGGTGCGGAAGCACCTTTTTGAGCGCCTCGGCATACTCGTAATACTGCGCGTAAACCGAATCCTCCTCCTTTGCCGCCTTGGAAGAAAGCGTACCGAACTCAAAGGTCAGGCGGCGCAATTCCTTACGGAACTCGGCATTGTCGGAAATATTCTCCGCGATGATATCCTTGGCACCCTGCAATGCCTCCTCGACGCTTGCAACGCCCTTTTCCTCATCGATATATGCTTCTGCCTGCTCCTCAATGGACGGCGTATAGGAAGGCTCCTGCGCGTAGATCAGCTCTGCCAAAGGCTCCAAGCCCTTCTCTCTTGCCACGGACGCACGGGTCTTGCGGTGCGGGCGGAAGGGGCGGTAAATATCGTCCACCTCGGTGATGGTTTGCGCCGCCGCGATGGCAGCCTCGATCTCGGGGGTCATCTTTTCCTGCGCGGAGATCAGATCAAAGACCTCCTGCTTTCTCTTTTCGATGTTGCGAAGGAAATTGAGGCGGTCATTCAGGTCACGAAGGATATTATCATCCAAGCTTCCCGTAACCTCTTTACGGTAACGGGCGATGAACGGGATGGTATTGCCCTCGTCGATAAGGGCAACGGTCTTTTCGACCTGCTCTTCTTTGAGATTGAATTCCTGTGCCAGTTTTGCGTTGATATTCATGGTGTGCGATCGGTTCCTTTCTGTTGGGACATAGTATGGTCGTGCATATTGATGGCTTGAATCTCTTCGTCGGTCAACTCCCGCCATTCTCCTCTCTGGAGCGTGGGATCCAGCGCAAGAGGTCCAAAGCTCTTTCGTTCCAAATACGTAATCTGATTGTGGACGGCTTCCATCATCAATTTGATCTGATGGTATTTGCCCTCGGTGATGGCGATGATGCCCTCCCGCTCGTTATCAAGCGTGATACGGCACGGTTGCGTCACGTAGCCGCCGATGTCAACGCCACTCTCCAGTGCTGTGACATCCTGCTCGGACAATGGGAATTTGACGCGGAATGCATATTCCTTGGTCACATGGCTTTTGGGGGCAAGCAAACGGTGGGAAAGCTGTCCGTCGTTGGTGAGCAGCATCAGCCCCAGTGTGTGTTTATCCAATCTGCCGCAGGGGAAAAGTCCTATTTTGCGGTACTCCTCGGGCAGCAGCTCGATAACGGTTGGGTCACGCCCGTCCTCTGTAGCGCTGACGTAGCCGTCGGGCTTGTTGAGCATCACGTAAACATACTTGCGGTATCGGATCTCCCGTCCGCAAAAGCACACGCGATCCTCCTCGGGGTCAACTTGCTGTTCGGGCTTTTTGGCGGGGATACCGTTGACGGTGACCTGCCCTGCCTTGATCGCCTTCGCGCTCTCTCGCCTTGAAGCGATGCCGCATTCCGAAAGCATCTTGTCCAGTCTCACGTTCCCCCTCCTTTTTAAACAGATTACATTATATTATAACATATAAATCCGTTTTTGTAAACCTTTACAAGCGAAAAAGATAAAAAGTCTTATTAAAAAATGAGAGCGCATCCAAAGATGCGCTCTCGTATAGTAGATTATTCCTGATAATCGTCCTCGCCGCTGTTCAACGCTCCTGTTGACTTTTCAAGCGTTCCATTTGTACATTCAATGACATAATTACCTGTTTCATCATCGAAAGGAATCGTTTTGCAAATTTCCAACCATTCCACCGTTGTACCACCATAATGAATGGTGTTCAAATAACGGGCTTTATAAAGTATATTGTAGCCAATTATCATCACCGTCTTAGGAATATGAATACTTTCAAATCCCGTTTGATAGTAACCATGGCTGAAGGCCTGATCCGCGATTCCTACGGTTCCGTAGCGCACAATCAGCTCGTCCACAAAATAATCGGTACATTCCACAGCCCAATTTCCTACGTAAGAAATATTGCCTTCTGTTTCAATCACATTGGAGCAATCTTTAAAAGCCCCCCAGCCGATCGACATCACACTGTCGGGAATGTTAATATTGGTAAGATTTATACATCCCATAAAGGCTTGGGTATCAATAACAGTGACGTTATCATGAAGTACAACATCGGTGATGCTTTCCCATCCTTCAAAAGTAGAATATTGAATTTCCGTAATGCTTTCCGGAATGATCACCTCGGTAAGCAGCTCATTGTTGATATATACATCTACACCATCATAACAAGGAGACGAACTGTAGGAAGGCAACCAAATATTACACCATGCTTCCAAATCCTCAATATCGACACGCTCAATTCCTGTACATTCCGCAAACGCATAATATCCAATACTAATCAAACTCTTGGGAACAGTAAACGAAGCAAGCTTGGTGCATCCCTCAAACGCAGATTCTCCAATCTCCACGAGTGAATTGGGAACGGATACCCCCATCAAATTGCGGTTACCGCGCACAGCACCGTCGCAAATCGTTAAGGTACCTTCCTGAATTTGCAGATTCGTGATGTCGGACTTGGTCTTATAAAGATTCTTCCCAACATAAAAAGCACCTGCAATCCAACTTGATTCATTTGTAATAAACGGTGTGTTGTCGAAGGCATTTGATGCGATAGCAGTCACTGCGGCATCACATTCAACGGTTTGCAGAGTCGTGTTCGCAAACGCACTCTCACCTATCGAAATTATATTTTCGCCCAAGTAAACGCTCTGCAAGCCCGTACAATTCGAAAAGGCAGAAGCTCCGATTTTTTCAACATTTTCGCCAAGGCAAACCTTCTTGAGCCCTGTACAGGAATCAAACGCGTTTTCTCCGATGTCCAACCAATAATCGCTCTTCAGATCCACCTCAACAATATTGCTGCAGAATTTAAACGTTTCCGCGCCGATAAGCGAAAATCTACCCGATGCAGTTACCTTATTGATGTATTGGTATCCCGCAAAAATACGGCTGGTAAACTCGAATATGGAATTGGGGATCACAAATTCTCCAATGATGGGTTCACCGTCTACAAACAAAACCGTTTGGGGTTGGTAAATCACCTGCTCGATATCCTCTTCCATGCTGCACCAAGCATCCAAGGTTCCCTTGTAATGGATTGCGGACAACGAATGACTTGAACCTCTCAAGGCAATTCTTGTAACCGACTCGGGAATCGTCAAATATTTGGCATCACCAAGCGATGTAAAATATGCCAGTTCGATCGCCTTTAGAGGAATCGTTGGATTATAATCCACGGGATACTCGGGCAATACGATATGCTCATCGGTGCAATTACCTACCCCTTTAAGGATATAGTAGGTGCTATCTTCACTGATCTCATATTCCAAGCCGACCGATGGGGTGGTGTTATTGGTCAAAAAGCTTTGATCAATCGCTGCCAGAATTTCGTCTTTGGTTTGACCTCCAATCGTTCCGTCTGCATTGCCACCGTTATTTTCGGAATTATTTCCACCGTTATTACCGGAGTTGTTTCCGCCATTGGAATTATTTCCTCCGTTGGGAAGAAGCGCCGGCTTTTCATCCGTCATATCCTTGATGTACCAACCCTCGTGTTCATAAACCAACGAAAAATAGATCGTCATCGTGCCTGTAGGCATTCGCATCGTCGTTGTTGCAACAGCCTCGTCGTCATTCACCACAATCTCATGAATTTCCAGATCCATAAAATCGCCCGAGGTTGTACTGACTCCCAGTGCAAAGAGATCCTTCAAGTCCAAGCTGATGCCCGTCCATTTGCCGGCCAATCCGCCAAGCAGGTTCATCAGCGCTTTAAACGCGTTTGCTGTCTTTGCCTCTAAACAAGTGAGCACCTTTTCCATGTCACCGTCATTGTAATACGTGACAAACTGCTCGATTCGTTCCTCAATCAGCTCTTCATCCGTTGGCGGCTCTTCTTCCCCACCGCCACCGCCGCCGGTGCCTCCACCGCACGACAGCAACATCGTAGCCAACATGGCAAACGTCAAAACCAACGCCAACAGCCTCATCGTTTTCATAAGTCATTCCTCCATGATTTTGATAATACTTTTTTGAAAGTATAAAGATATTATACTCTATTTATCGACAATTGTCAATACTTGGAGCATATTTATAATGGTTATATAAGGAGGAGCGATCCTATGATTTCCTATGAACCATTTTATAAAACACTCCACGAAAAAGGCATATCAACCTACAAACTGATCAATCAATTTGGAATCAGCCGCAGTCTTTTGGATTGATTGAAGCATAATAAGCCAATCAGCACGGTGACATTAAATGATTTATGCAATATTCTAAATTGCCGTGTAGAAGATATTCTGGTTTTTATAAAAGAATAGCAACAACAAAAAATACCCACGGGATCCATACTTCCCTGTGGGTATTTTTTGTTGTCCTGCACGTGACAGCCTTGACGCGGTACGCTTTTTTAGCGAATGTCCACGCTGACCTTTTTTCCGGTGTTAACGGAGGCCGCTTTGATCACAGTACGGATAGCCTTGGCAATTCTGCCATGTCTGCCGATCACCATTCCCATATCGTCGGGAGCGACGGTCAACGTCAGAGTGATGCTCTTTTCATCCTCTTCGGTCGTCACGCGCACTTCGTCCGGGGAATCGACGATCGCCTTGGCGATGTCAAGTAAAGTGTCCTGTAAGTTAATCATCCTGTGTCTCCTTATCGGAACGATCAGTCAACGATTCCGCTCTTCTTCAGCAGGGACTTAACAGTTTCGGTGGGCTGTGCGCCGTTGCCGAGCCACTTCTTTGCCTTGTCAGCGTCGATCTTGATCTCCGCGGGCTCGGTCAGAGGGTTGTAGTAACCAATCTCCTCGATAAAGCGACCGTCTCTGGGAGAACGGCTGTCCGCAACGATGACACGGTAGAAAGGAGCCTTCTTTGCGCCCATTCTGGTCAATCTCATTTTTACTGCCATGATTTGTTTCCTCCAAAATAATATTGTTTTTTCTATGAATGAACGGTGAAATCAGAATGGCATCTTCATTCTACCGAGCATTTTCTTGCCTTGTCGGGTCTTACCCATATTGCTGAACTGCTTCATCATCTTCAGCATCTGATCAAACTGCTTGAGCAGCTTGTTGACGTCCTCGACCGTAGTTCCCGATCCTGCCGCGATTCTCTTTTTGCGGGATGCGTTGATCACGTCGGGCTTTTCACGCTCGTAAGGGGTCATGGAATGGATGATCGCCTCGGTGCGCGAGAGGATCGACTCGTCGATCTTGGCATCCTTCAGCGCTCCCGGCTTGACTCCGGGCATCATCGCCATCAACTGTTCGAGGTTGCCCATATTTTTGATCTGCGAAAGCTGTGCGAGGTAGTCATCCAAAGTAAAGGTCTGCTGGCGCATCTTTTGTTCCAGCTCTGCCGCCTGCTTCTCGTCATACGCCGCCTGTGCTTTGTCGATCAAAGTCAGCACGTCGCCCATGCCGAGGATTCTCGACGCCATGCGGTCGGGATGGAATGGCTCGATGGTATCCAGCTTTTCTCCCGTACCCACAAACTTGATCGGCTTCCCCGTAACGTAGCGGATCGACAACGCCGCACCGCCTCGCGTATCACCGTCGAGCTTGGTCAGAATCACACCTGTGATATCCAAAAGATTATTGAAGGTTTCCGCCACGTTGACCGATTCCTGACCGATCATAGCATCTACCGTCAAAAGAATCTCGGTGGGTTCCACAGCCGCCTTGATGTTTTGCAGCTCTTCCATGAGGACCTCATCGATCTGCAGTCGTCCCGCGGTATCGATAAAGACCATGTCGTAGCCCTTTTGGTTGGCAAACTTGATGCCCTCTTTGGCGATCTCTACGGGAGAGACCTTGTCTCCCATGGTAAACACGGGAATATCCAGCTTTTCGCCAACGACCTGCAACTGCTTGATTGCCGCGGGGCGGTAGATATCTCCTGCTACCAAAAGGGGGCGCTTGCCCTGTTTTTTATACATTCCCGCAAGCTTGCCCGCATGCGTGGTTTTACCTGCACCTTGCAGACCCACCATCATAATGACCGTGGGAGGCTTGGGGGAAATGTTGAGCTTGGATTGGGATCCGCCCATCAAGCGCGTCAATTCTTCATTGACAATTTTGACCACCTGCTGTGCGGGCAAAAGCGATTCGAGCACCTCGGCTCCCACCGCACGTTCGGATACGATCTTGATAAAATCACGAACGACCTTAAAGTTTACGTCCGCTTCCAACAGCGCAAGCTTGATCTCGCGCATTCCTGCTTTGTCGTCTGCCTCGGTAAGCTTTCCTTTATTTCGGAATTTCTTAAAGGCATTATTCAGCTTTTCGCCAAGACTTTCAAACATAGGCGTATCCTCCTTTCAACGGATCACCCTCGAACGGTTTTGATCAGCTCGCCTGCCGCCGCGCGGATCTCCGACGGAATTTCTGCCCCCTCCATCATGGAAAGAAGCTGCACCGCCTGCTCCTCGGCATCGCGAAAGCGCTTTGCAAGCCCGAGCTTTTCTTCATAAAACAAAAGCTCATCGCCCGATTTTTTAATCAGCTCGCGAACCCCCTGTCTGGAAATCCCGATCTCCTCCGCGATCTCTGCAAGAGACAAATCGTTATTGTAATAATAATCCAGCACCGTTCGTTTCCGCTCCGAGAGCACGTCGCCGTAAAAATCAAGCAAAAAACCGATCTCAAGGTTCTTTTCAAACATTCTGTTCAGCACCTCCAAAAGGTGTAAAGCAAATTGCTTTACATAGTATACCATACTCCTTCTCTTTTGTCAAGTCTTTTTTTCAAAATGTTTTCAAAAATATTTTTGCATTTTTGCGCATTTTCATTCGCAAATGTTGTATAATAAGGATGATAAAAAGCAACCTCGAAAGGAGCATACAGAAATGCAAGAAAACAATCCCTGCCCCAAAGCAAATTTGCGCAAATGCGCCGTGATCGGTTGCGGCAACGTGGGTGCCACCACTGCCTACACGCTGATGCAGACGGGCTGGTTTACCGATATGGTTCTGATCGACATCAACCGCACAAAAGCCGAAGGAGAAGCATCGGACTTGACCCACAGCCTGCCCTTCCATACCCCCATGGATATCTATGCGGGCGACTACTCCGATCTCGCGGATTGCGGTCTGATCATCATCACGGCGGGCGCCAATCAGCGTCCCGGTGAGACCCGTCTCGACCTTTTGCGCACCAACACTCGCATCTTCCGCAGCATCGTGACGCAGATCACGCAGTACACAACCGATGCGATCCTTTTGGTCGTAACCAACCCTGTGGACGTGCTTTCGTATGAGACCTGGAAGATCTCGGGCTACCCCGCAAACCGTGTCATCGGCTCGGGAACAGTGCTTGACACCGCGCGCCTTAAGCAGCTGCTCGGCTCTTACCTCGGCGTGGACAGCCGAAATGTCCACTCCTTTATCATCGGGGAACATGGTGACAGCGAGTTGCCCGTATGGAGCTCTGCAAACGTTTCGGGCGTCGATCTGAATCAGTACTGTGAAAACTGCGGTCAAGGCTTTGACCGACAGGAATTGGACAAGCTGTTTTGCGACGTCCGCGACAGCGCTTATAAGATCATCGAAGCCAAGGGCGCTACCTATTACGCCATCGCGGAATCGGTCAAGCGTATCGTTTCCGCCATCATCCGCGACGAGAATTCTATTCTTCCCGTCTCGGGACTTGTAGACGGGCATTACGGACTTGAAGGCGTATATATGAGCCTGCCCTGCATCGTGGGCAGCAGCGGAATCAAGCAGGTTTTGGAGATCCCTCTCAACGCAGAGGAAGAAAAAAAGCTCCACCGCGCCGCAAAAACCTTAAAGGAAGCCATCAAAGAGCTGGAGCCCGAAACGGTGGGATGAAATAGATAATATGGGAAAAGGGGCTGAGTCAAATGCGTTTACTCATTTGACTCAGCCTCGGATTGTTTTATTTTCCGACAAACATTTGTGTCCAATATCTTCCGCTTGCAACGTAGCCGATGCCAATGTGCGTAAACGAAGCATTGAGAATATTGGCGCGGTGACCTGCGGAATTCATCCACGCATTGACCACTGCCTGCGGTGTTGCCTGTCCTCGCGCGATATTCTCACCGGCAGTTCTGTAGGAAATTCCAAATTTCTTCATCATCTGAAACGGTGAGCCATAGACAGGGCTTGTATGCGAAAAATAGCCATTGTCTTTCATATCCTGCGATTTATACCGCGCTACACGGCTCAATTCCCAATCATGTGTCAGCGGCTTTAATCCGTTCTTCGCGCGTTCGGCGTTGACCAATCGCACGACCTCTTCCTCATAAGAAAGAACGGTGGCATCGGTTTTAGGGATGTAGATCACCTGCCCCGGATAGATCAGATCATAATTTTTGATCTGCGGATTTGCGTTTTTGATTTCACTCAATCCAACCTCATATCGAACCGCGATCTTCCAAAGGGAATCGCCCTTGACAACGGTGTATGATGCGGTGTCAGCAGATACAACCGTCAAAAGCACTGCGGACAGCATCAACACACTCAATACGAATATCATAAGCTTTTTCACCATGCAGATACCTCCTGTAAAAAAATTGAGAGCCGTGACGGCGACCACGCCCTCACAGCCACTCGTATATTATACCGTACCGCGCGACGAATTGCAAGCTGTAAATATTGGAAGGCATCCGTGAAGAGGGCAAACACGTATATTTTTTCATCAATCTCTTGACAATTCCTCCTTAATAATGCTATAATAAAATTTGAATGATCACACAAAACATAGGAAGGTGATTCTGCCGATGAAAAACGGTTTTGTTAAGGTTGGCGCCGCGACACCGAATGT
Organism: Eubacteriales bacterium; assembly: GCA_045632805.1. Classification (GTDB taxonomy): domain Bacteria; phylum Bacillota; class Clostridia; order Oscillospirales; family CAG-272; genus UMGS1865. The sequence goes on from JAZQXI010000094.1 coordinate 11,409, forward strand.
GCGCGTTGCCGATGTCAATCACAATCAAAAGGAATTGGTACGTCTGGCGCACGAGGCATCCGAGCAAGGTGTGCGTGTTCTGGTCTTTCCCGAGCTTTCCCTGACGGGTGCTACTTGCAAAGACCTCTTCTTTGCCTCCACACTTCTCCAAGGGACAAAAGCCGCGCTCAAATCCTATCTTGCGGAAACAAAGGAGCTGCCGCTCTTGTCCGTGGTGGGACTCCCCTTTGCACATGGTAATCGCCTCTATAACTGTGCCGCGGTCTGCTTTATGGGAGAACTGCTTGGAATCATTCCCAAGAAAAACATTCCCACGTCGCAAGTCCGTCATTTTTCTCCCGCACCCGCTGAAAGCAGTTCGATCGAATGGGAGCGCGACGAATACGTTTTGTTCGGTTCCGATACCCCCGCTCTCTTTACCGCAGAGCTACTTCCCGAATTGAAGATCGCGGTGGAAATTGGCGAGGACCTCTTCTCTCCCGTATCTCCCTCTGTTTCCGCAACCGCTGCGGGAGCGACGCTGATCTGTCACCCTTGTGCGTTTGAAACGACGGTTGAAACCGATCAGAGCGTCAAAACGGCAGTCTCCGCTCTTTCCGCTCGGGCACTTTGCGCGTACGTTTCCTCTGCTTGCGGCGAGGGAGAATCCACCACAGATGCGGTCTTTGGCGGATATAAGCTCATCGCCGAAAGCGGCAGATGCATCGAGGAAGCACCGTCTCTTTCCGACGTTCCGCTTCTGATCGCTGATATTGACGTACAAAAGCTTGCGAACGAGCGCCGTCGCTCGGAACTTTCCTATCCTGCTGACGGGGATTGCGCATCCGAAACACCGTTCGCACTTCCGTTTGCGGAAACTGTTCTCACTACGCCGATCGCCCCCAACCCCTTTGTTCCCACAGATCCCGTCGAGCGTGCCGCGCTTTGCGAAAAAGCGTTGGCAATTCAAACGATGGGGCTCAAGACCCGCATTGAGCGGGCGTACGCCAAAAAGATCGTTGTGGGCATTTCGGGCGGTTTGGATTCGACACTTGCACTTCTTGTCATGGTACGTGCCATGGATGCCTTGAAGCGTCCGCGTACGGATATTCTCGCGGTTACGATGCCCGGATTTGGAACAACGGGGCGTACAAAGTCCAATGCGACGATCCTTTGCGAAGAGCTTGGCGTGGATTTCCGCACCGTTTGCATTGCGGATGCGGTCAACTTGCACTTTAAGGATATCGGACACGATCCCGAGGTGCGTGACGTGACCTATGAAAACGCGCAGGCACGTGAGCGCACGCAGATTTTGATGGACATCGCAAACGAGTGCGGCGGCATGGTGATCGGCACGGGAGACCTTTCCGAATTGGCGCTTGGATGGGCAACTTACAACGGCGACCACATGTCGATGTACGGCGTTAACGCATCGATCCCCAAGACCCTGATCCGTCACATCGTGGCACACTCCGCCGCTTTGGAAGAGAAAAACGGTAACCCCAAGATTGCCGCATCGCTTTATGATATTCTGGATACACCTGTCTCTCCCGAACTGCTCCCCGCTGATGAAAACGGGAAGATCGCGCAAAAGACCGAGGATTTGGTAGGTCCTTACGAGCTTCACGATTTCTATCTCTACTATCTGTTGCGCTACGGCTTCTCCCCCGCCAAGCTCTACCGCATGGCAGGACACGCATTGGGCGATGTCTACGATGCCGAAACCCGCAAAAAGTGGCTCAAGATCTTTTTGCGCCGCTTCTTCAATCAACAATTCAAACGCTCTTGTCTGCCCGATGGCGCCGCGGTCTTCCCGATCGGACTTTCGCCTCGCACCTCTTGGCAGATGCCCTCGGATGCCTCAAGTGCGCTTTGGCTTGACGAAGCTGAAGCATTATAATAAATTAAGAACGGCTTCAAGCTCAAAATGTGCTTGAAGCCGTTCTCATTTTGCTTTAATCCTGCCACGAAATCACTTTTCCCGCTTGCAGGGTCCTTTTCATATCAATGATACGCTGATTGGACGAGGCGCGGAAGCGTAAGGAAATATCCTTGAGCGCTTTGACGTATCTGCCGTCGACCAAAACGTCAATCAAAGACAGCATCTCGTCGGTCACCTCGCATCTGGGGTGACTGCCATCCTT
>JAZQXI010000095.1:0-3790 GCA_045632805.1 Eubacteriales bacterium
TTCGCGGTTTACAGCTAGTGCGCGCCCGATGCAAAGGCGTTGCTGCTGACCACCCGAAAGGGCTAAGGCGCTGTTTTTGAGCTTGTCCTTGACTTCCTCCCAAATCGCGGCATCACGCAGTGAACGTTCGACGATCCCGTCCAATTCACTTCGGGAGCGTATACCGTGCGTGCGTGGACCGTAGGCAATATTGTCATAGATCGACATAGGGAAGGGATTGGGCTTTTGAAAAACCATTCCCACACGGCGGCGCAGATCGTTGACCTCCACGTCAGAGTAGACGTCGGAGCTGTCGAGAAGGACCTTTCCTTCAATCCGACAGGTGGGAACAAGGTCATTCATGCGGTTAAAGGTTTTGAGCAATGTGGATTTTCCGCATCCCGAAGGACCGATAAAAGCGGTGATACGGTGTGCGGGAATGGCAATATTGATTTGCTTAAGCGCTTGAAAATTGCCATAGAAAAGGTCGAGATTCTTGGTTTCCAGCTTGTTCATGATGTTCCTTTCTGAAATGATGCACGTTTGCCGATACGCGATGCCAGCAGATTGAGCAAGACAGTGAGTGCTAAAAGCACCACTGCCGTGGCGTAGGCTTCTTCGGTGTAAAAGCCTTCGGAAAGCAGGACGTACATGTGGACGGAAAGCGTCGCGCCCGAGGAAAACAGTCCTGTGGCAACAGAGGTCAAAGAGCCTGCCGTATAGATCAATGCCGCGGTTTCTCCCACGATCCTGCCGACTGCCAGCATGATTCCCGAAAGAATGGCGGGCGAGGCAGCGGGGAGTACGATACGAAAAACGGTGCGAAGCTTTCCGGCACCCAGTCCAAGGCTTGCTTCACGGTATGAAGTCGGAACCGCCAATAACGCTTCCTCAGTGGTGCGCATCACGGTTGGAAGAACCATAATGGCAAGTGTCAGAGCGCCCGAGAGCAGGGAATAGCCGAATCGCAACGTTACGTTGAATAAAAGATATCCAAACAGTCCGTAAACGATGGAAGGGATGCCGGAGAGTGTTTCGGCGGTCAAACGGATGAGGCGCACGAGTCGGCTTTCGGTGTTCGCGTACTCGGAAAGATAGAGCGCCGAACACACACCGAGCGGGATGGCGAAAAGACAGGCGAGTGCGGTTAAGGTCAGGGTGTTGACGAGGGCGGGGAGCATCGAGACATTTTCGGTGGTGTAATTCCATTCAAACAGCCGCGGTGAGAGATTGGGGATACCTTTGATCAAAATCTGCCCGACGATCAAAAGAAGAATTCCTGCGGTGATAAGGGTTGCCAGCGCACTCAAAAGCAGAAGGACCAGCGAGAGCGGATGCTTGCGGTAGGTGCGCAGGTGTGCAGAGAGTTGCTTCATGCTGTCACGTCCTTTCGTTTGATCATGGAAAACGCGAGATTGATGCAAAGAATAAACACAAACAAAACAACTGCGGTTGCAATCAATGCATCCTTGTGCTGTCCTTCGGCATATCCCATTTCTACCACGATATTCGCGGTCAAAGTGCGGACGCCCGAAAAGAGACTGTCGGGAATGATCGGTTGATTTCCCGCAATCATGCTCACCGCCAACGCCTCTCCCATCGCGCGCCCGATTCCAAGAATCACTCCTGCACCAACGCCCGAAGCGGCGGCAGGGAGCGTGACACAAAACACGCTGCGTTCGCGTGTTGCCCCCAGCGCTAAAGATCCCTCGTAGTAGCTGTTTGGCACCGCCTCAAGTGCCGAAACCGATACCGAGATCACCGTGGGAAGGATCATGATCCCCAAAAGGATGGATGCGGTAAGGATATTTTTGCCGCTTCCGCCAAAGAGGGCTTGTAGGGCGGGTACCAGAACGGTCAGACCGAAAAAGCCGTAAATGACCGATGGGATCCCCGCAAGCAAGCGAACGGCGGGCATGAACATTCCATATAGGCGGCGCGGACAGAATTTAGCGAGAAAAAGCGCGCATAAAAGACCGATGGGAACGCCGATGAGAATCGCACCTGCCGTCACATAGAGGCTTCCTACGATCATGGGTAAGATCCCGAATTGCCCCTGTGTCGGTCTCCAATCCATGCCGAAGAGAAACCGAAAAATACCGATCTCTGCCATGGCGGGGAGTCCTTGTGCGAACAAAAAGATGCAGATCAGCGCAACAGAGAGGATCGAAACGCAGGCGGAGATCAAAAACAGGATCTGCATGCCGCGCTCGCGAAAACGCTTAACGGTTGTCATAAAAGCTCCTTTCTTGGTGTTACGGTGCTTGTAATTCGCTCCATTGCGTGATCTCTCCCGTGTAGATGGCGGCAAGCTGGCGGCGCGTCAGATCGGAGATCGGGCAATCGCGGTTGACGATCACGGCAATGCCGTCGGTGGCAATGACGGTGGGAGTCAAGCCGTTTGCAAGCTCGCTCTCCTTGAGCGCACGCGATGCCATGCCGATGTCGCACAGCCCATCCGCAACGCTGCTCATCCCATTGCCCGAATCGCTTTGCATGATGTTGATTTTGGCAGAGGGATTGTACTCCAAATAGGCTTCCTTCAATTTTTCCATCACGGGCTTGACCGATGAAGAGCCTGTGATCACAATCTCGCCCGAAAGTTCCCGCGGTACATAGCTTTGCGCGTCTTTTGAACCAATATAGCCGTTCTCCTCAACCACTGCTTGTCCTTCTTGGCTCATCATAAAGGCGATAAAGTCGGCGGTGAGGTCATCAAGCTCTCCTTTGGTCGCAATGTTGAACGGGCGGCTGATGGGATATGTTCCGTTTTTGACATTGGCGGACGTTGCGGCAATTCCGTCGATCGAAAGTGCCTTGATCGAATCATTGAGTGAACCTAAAGAAATGTAGCCGATGGCGGAGCGGTTGTTTTCGACCGAGGTCATGACCACGGTGGTGGATTGGGAGATCTCTGCCGCAAGCGTGATGTCGGTGATGCCGAGAAGATCCATAAACGCTGTGCGCGTTCCCGAACCGTCCTCGCGGGAGATGACCGTGATAGCGTCCGCTGTTTGAGTACCGCAGGAGAAAAGTGTCAAAGTCCCAAACAGGACGCAACAGACCAATACGAACGAAAAAAGTTGTTTCATGTGTAATACCTCGCTTTTTGATTTTTTTTGGTACGACACCAGTATAGCGCGCAAAGCACAAGCATTTTACCGCAAAAGGGTAAAACCTGTGTAAAAAACGGTAAAATCGATGTAAAGTGATACGAAAAACGCGACGCAAGCATTCTTTTTTATATGTTTGACAAAAATCGAAATATATATGCAAAAAAATGCGGAATGCGGAATTAGGAATGCGCCCTCTCCGGTTTTCGCTGACGCTCAAACCACCTCCCCCAAAGGGGAGAGGCAAAAGTTGTTTTGCCATTGTCAAACTAACTTTGGTGAGCATTTTATTAGCGCCCTCTCGGCGCTCGGCGCCTTTCTCACCAAAGGGGAGAGGCAAAAGTTGTTTTGCCATCGTCAAACTAATTTTCGTGAGCGGATGGCGGTGGGATTGCGTTGGCAATCCTGACCCCAAGCCGCTTGCGGGAGCTATTTTACCGTCTGCGCTCTACAGTTCCAAATTCAGCAGAGTCTGTACTGCATTGCGGCTTTCACCAAAACGCAGAGCACCCTCGGTGGAATGGTTTGAGACGCCATCCACACGAGGGTGCTGTATAAATGTGGTGAAAGTTTGGAAGGGGTGGGGGGAACCTTTTTCAAAAGTTTCCCTATAAAAAATCCCTGCCCAACACTAACTTTCGTAAGCGCGTGGCGGTCGTGGGTCCCAAAATGCTTGCGGGAGCTATTCTACTGTCAGC
>JAZQXI010000096.1:0-1734 GCA_045632805.1 Eubacteriales bacterium
CCGGTATGGAGGGAACGAAATTCACGGAGGGAAGAATTACACTCGGTAAGGGTGATAAGCTCTTCCACTATACCGACGGTGTAACCGAAGCTACAAATGCCAATAACGAACTGTACGGTAAAGAAAGATTGTTGAGCGTACTCAACAAGAACAAAGGACAAACGCCGAAGGAAACGCTTTCTTCGGTAAAGTCTGATATTGATGATTTTGTCGGTGAAGCACCGCAGTTTGACGATATCACGATGCTTTGCGTCGAATATCGGACGAATTCTTGATTTGATATGCTTGGAAGGATATACGGTTTACAGAGACGGATATCCTCCGAGCATACTAAAAAATTTAGTAAAGCATTTGACTTGTGAGGCCCTTTTATGAAAATTGCGTATCTGGGATATGATGTTCTGTATCCGTGCCTCTTGGCGTTGGAATCCGCCGGATGCACCGTGATGGAGCTTTTTACCTGCAAGACGGACAACGTGTACGAATTTAATACCAAGGTGATCGCGTTTGCCAAGCAAAGAAGTCTTCCTTGTCATATCGAGAGAATTACACTTGACGATATTCACAGGCTGAAAGCGATGGGCTGCCAGGCTATTTTCTGCGCGGGGTACTTTCATAAGGTTCCCATTGACCATTCATTACCCATTATAAACGTACACCCCGCCATGCTACCCATAGGGCGAGGGGCGTGGCCGATGCCGATTGTTATCATGCGAGGACTGACCCAAAGCGGTGTGACGCTTCATAAAATGGAACAAGATTTGGATGCCGGTGATATTCTGATCCAAAGATCCTTTGACGTTACCGTGCATGATAATCTTGAAACCATGACCGAGACTATCTGTGAAATTGCGGCAGATCTGTGTGTCCGTGTTGCTTCTGATTTAGAGGATTACTGGAATCGCGCGGTTCCACAAGGCACCTTCGAATATTGGCCTTGTCCTCAAAAAAAAGATTATACTATTACATTGAATACTCCGCCGAAAGAGACCGAAAAAATACTTCGTGCTTTTTACGGCTTTGATTGCTATATAAAACTTCATGACAATATGGAAATTTGCATCGTAAAGGGTGAATTTCTGCCAATGCAGCACACCTTGCCGTTCGGTACCTTGACTGATCTTGTGCCAGGGCGTCGGGGATATGCCGTTACGGGCGGTATCATCCTTGAGTCTGCACATACATAAAAGAGGAATTCTATGATATTAGAGCCAATTACACTGCGGCATCACGATGCCGTTGAACAAATACGAAACCGGTATGGACATCAAACGTCTTCTCACGCCTTCTTATCCCTGTTTTTGTGGAAAGAGGAAATGAGCCTACAGATGTGCTTAATGCCCAATATGTTTGCCGTGAAATGCAACAGGCGAGGAGAGAACTGCTGGTTTTTCCCATGCGGCGAGCCCGAGGCGATCAAAAATTTTCTACATCAGCAATTGGATACCGTCAAAGCTCCTTTGCGCCTTTGCTATATGCGCACGGAGGATGCGGAGATGCTGAACCGTGAGTTCCCCAATCGCTTTTCCTTGGTTGCCACCCCCGATGATGATGAATATCTGTATGACAGAGAACAGCAACTTCTTTTGCAGGGCAAAGAATTTCGCCACCATCGTAATTCTCTGAACCGACTAACGAAAAAACACCAAATTGAAACCATAGAAATCACCTTGGAAAATTTGGAACAGGTAAAGGTGGTTTTGGATCGCGCGCGGAAAAACGGTATGGAAAACG
>JAZQXI010000097.1:0-5201 GCA_045632805.1 Eubacteriales bacterium
ATTGAAATAACATGTGTTTTTGAATTGATTTTATGGATTTTTTGAAAAAAGTGGAGGCGAAAATGGAGATCAAAAGCCGGGAACGGTTTTGGCAAGGAAATGCGGGATACGAAATCAATATTTCACGTAGCGGCTTTGTTAAAACCGATGAAACGTGGCATCAAGAGCCGCTTTACGCGCCTTATTCCAGACTCTACTACGTTCTGGACGGCACAGGGGTGCTGTTTTCGGAGAACGAACAGATGACGCTTGAGGCGGGGTATGCCTATTTTGCCCCATGCGGTATGAAATACGGATTTTACGGAACGGATTCGGTCAGCAAGATCTTCTTCCATATCCAACTGCCGATCTCCCCCGACGGTAAGGATGCCTTTTCCGAGGGAAACCATTTTATTCGTCTTCCGCGCGAGCAGTCGTATATCAAAAAGCTGACGGATGCCTATCTGGCGGCGGAGATGGTAGGCGACGTCCTTCTCAAAGGAGAGCTTTACCACACTGTGTACGAGGCACTGGAGCATTTGCGACAAGGAAAGGACCCCGTGGAATATTCCAAGCCCGTATCCGATGCCGTGACCTATATTCGGGAGCATCTGACGGCAGGGCTGACTGTGCAGGAGATCGCGGGGGCGGTATTCTGCTCGCAAAGCAAGCTTTCGGGAATGTTTCGGCGCGAGGTGGGGCAATCGGTGGCGCGGTATATTGATGACCTGCTGATGTCCGAGGCGCAAACGATGCTGCTTTATGGAGAACGCTCGATTCGCGAGATCAGCGAAACGCTCGGCTTTTGCGATCAGTTTTATTTTTCCCGCAGATTTGCATCACGCTTTGGCTCGTCTCCCTCACAGTTCCGCAAGAAAAAAGCTTAAGAAAAAACGCAGCCATGCAAAGTTCTTTTGCATGGCTGCGAATGTTATTCTCCCGATACGAACAAAAGGTTATATTGATCAACGAGCGCGTTCCACGTTCCAAGCCCGACCTCGCCGTCGGCAGGAAGCGCGTTTTTTTCTTGAAAGGCGCGAACAGCTTTCGCGGTTTGTTCATCATAAATTCCGCTTATGGTCACGTCCTCCAACTCACTGTAAAGAGCGCTAAGCTCCAATAGTATATATTGCAATGCGGAAACGGGAAAGCCGGTGCTTTGCGCGCGAAAAGCAAAATTCTTTTCCTCTGTCGGGAAAAGAGAAACGGCACGCGGCGGTGAATTTTCACCAAGAGAGGCGCGGTAGGCGGCGTAAAGAATATCCCAAGTGTCACGGTCTGCGATTCCCGTTACGGGAATTCCGTAAAGCTGCTGAAATTCTCCCAAAGCTTGCCTTGTTTGCGCTTCATAAATTCCGTCGATCGGCGGTGCGGTTATGGCGGAGTGGTAGGATAACTGACGCAGATAGCGTTGCAGGTTCTGAATGGCTTGAGATTCGTTTGGATATTGCGGCATCATGCAATCCTCCTTTGGATCTATGCACCCACGTCAAAGCCGGGGTATTGCCCCTCGCCGAGGCGGCTGCCTTGAAAGAGGGATTCATAAAGCTCAATGATCGCGTTCCAAGTGGTAGAAGCCACCACTCCGTTCGGATTCAATCCGTAAAAATTCTGAAAGGCGATCACAGCTTCCTGTGTGCGAGGACCGAAATATCCCGTTACGTCAACGGTCGGAATTTCGGGGAAGGAAAGAGAAATATAATTGAGGTATTCCTGCAACAGACGAACCGAATCGGATTCCGATCCGATACGCAAAGGGATTCCGCCGTATGGAACAGCCACCCCTTCCACGTATTCAACGGGAATGGTACTGACAATGCCGAGATAGGCGTTGATCAATCGGTACCACGTCTCCTCTCCCACAACGCCGTCGGGAGTCAGACCAAAGGTGCGTTGTGCCGCTTCGACCGCCTCGCGCGTGGAGGGACCAAAGGAGCCGTCAATGACGGGGGCGGGGATGGTATCGTAAAACTGTGAGAGGTAGGCCAAAAAATATTGCAGATTGCGCACACCGTCGCCGGCGCTCCCTTCCTGCAAGGCACCGGGATATTGGCGTGTGACCTCGTTCAATGAGATGCCCTCGGAATTGAGCGCGTTGAGACGCTTGACACCGATATAAATATTTTGGATGGTATACCACGTATTTTTGCCGATGATTCCGTCGGGCGTGAGATTAAAGACCTCTTGAAAACGCCTTACCGCCGCCTCGGTGTCCTCGGCAAAAATACCGTCGGTGGTAAGAATTTTTGGGATAGACGGGAAGTTGGAGGAGATGCGATTGAGACGGATCTGTGCCGTGCGCACCTCGTCGCCTGTGGATCCGATCTGTAAAGGGTAGGTCGGCGCACTTTCCGTGCTCCCCGCAACGGGCGCGTCCGTGATAAGCTCGATGTCGTCACCGTAGTAATAGGTCAATATTTCGTAAGGCGTGTAGCCTTCTTCGGCAAGTGAGACCGTTCCCCATTGCGAAAGCCCTGCGCAGGTGACCGTCGTGCCGTTGCAATATTGCGCGAAGAGTGGCTCAACGCTTCCCATGCGTCGGATGTAGTTGTTAAAAAGCTCACCCGCGATCTCTCGGATGTTGTCAAAGATTACCCGTCCGTTCACAAAGGACTGGTCGTTTGCCGTGGTATTGGTAATATCAAAATCGTAGCCCTGCGTGCGGTAATATTCGGTGTAGACACGGTTGAGAGCAAAGGAGGTCTGCGCGTAGATGTTGGCGCGGATCGCGCTTTCCGGCCAGGTGGGATAGATCTCACTGGAGGCGACGTTGGCAATGTAGTCAAGAAAGGGAAGCGTGACGTTTTCGGCGTCGCTGTTCGGGGCTCCGAGATGAACGGTGATGGTCTCGGGAATGATTGGAAGCTGTGGCATATGAGATCCTTTCTGCGTGAGCGATCAAAGATTTGGGGCGGTGGATTCGTAAAAGCGGTCATCCGATGGACGCAGAATTTCGGTTTTTCCGCTTTCTGAGAGTGGAATCATATCCACGGGCTGAACTGCCGTAATACTTTCAAAGATCGGTAAGGCAAAATAACTTTGCCCGCGATATCCTTCCAGATGTGCCTCCAAATTATAAATGGCAAAGGGTTGGCGATTGCCCGAAACCATGGATTCCCCCTTGGGAGGGGCAGGCAACGCAATTCGCTCGGTGTTACCGTCACGACCTGTAACGAGTGTTTGCAGTACCTCTCCGCGGTTTTCGGCAAATTCAGGCTCATAACTGCGCACCGTGATTTGTACGCCTTCCAAAGGAATGGATCCGCGCGCTGTGGTTGCGTGAACGATCAGATATCCGTATCCCGAAGCGCCTTGTGCAGTGTTTGGCAAATTGATTTCCGAATTCATGGATTCTCTCCTTTTTTGCAAAGTGTATTCGGTATCATCTTATGCGGGGCAAGAAAAAAAGTGAACGATTGAATTTTCCCGTTTTCTATTGCTTTTTATCTGTCTACCTGTTATAATAAGATACGTACATCAAAGCAAAAGGAGGATTGGAAATGTTTCGCACACGCCCAAGCATTTGGGATGTGATAACCGCTGTCGGTGTCATTCTCATTGCAATCCTTTTGCTGTTGTCTCCGCTTTTGTGGCGGGAATCCGGAACGATCCTTGTCGTTTCCTCTCCAAACGGCACGCAGGAATATGCGCTTGCCGAAAATCGCGAGATCGAGATCACATCGGGGGAATATACGCTTTGCATCGAGATTTGCGACGGTGCGGCGCGTGTGAAGGAAAGCAACTGTCCCGATGGCATCTGTCTTGCCACTCCTGCCGTTTCTCGCGCGGGTGAGAGCGTGATCTGTGCGCCTGCGGGCGTGAGACTGAGCGTGAAGGGAGGGGACTCCGATGTCGATTTTGTCGCGGGGTAAAGCTGTGCGCCGTGTGGCACTGGATGCCATGCTTTGCGCTTTTTGCATGATCCTTTCCTATCTTGAGGTGCTTGTTCCGTTCGAATTGTTTTTGCCGCTTCCGGGATTTCGCTTGGGACTTTGCAATTTTGCGATTCTTGCGATCTTCTGCTTGCTTTCTCCCGTCGATGCCGCCATCGTTTCGGCGATGCGGATCCTTTTGATGGGACTGTTGTTCGGCACGGCGACATCCTTCTATTTTTCTCTCATGGGGGGCATCCTTTCCTTTTTGATGCTTCTTGTGCTTCGCGCGCTCAAAACGCATTGCAGCTTTCTCGGTGTGTCGATCTTATCTGCCGCCGCGCATAACACAGGGCAGATCATTGCGGCAGTAACGCTCTTTGGTGTGTCTTTGATTCCGTCTTATCTGCCGTTTTTGCTGCTCGCATCCGTTCTTTACGGCGGTTTGATCGGTCTTTTATTGAATATTACGATCCCGAAATTACAGCCGCATGTTGCGCGGTTGCTTCCAAAGGAGGAATAAGACTTGATCCGTAAGTCAATTTGTATGCTCCTATGCCTTTGCTTTTTCATGGGCATCACTTCCTGTTCTCATGAGGTGGCGGAAACCGTTGAGAGTTTCTACTTGATGGATACCACGATCACCGTGACCCTGTATGCGCCCCAAAGTCAAGCAGATCCCGTTATCGCACATTGCCGCTCAATGCTGAAGGAGCTGGATATGCTTTGGTCGCGGACACATAACGGGAGTGATGTCACCCGATTGAACAATTCGCAAAAGGGCATTGCACAAGCCGATCCGCGCACGCGTGAGATCTTGAAGCTGGCGCTTGACGTGGCGAACAAAACGGGCGGAGCGTTTGATATCACCGTTTTACCGGTAATTTCCTATTGGGAAATCTGTGAGAAGAATCAAGCCCTGCCGAACGTCATCGCGATGAAGGATTGTCTTGCGCGAGTTGGACATGAGAGATTGACGATAGAGCAGAACGGTGCTATCTCGAAACAGGCAGGAACGCAGGTGGATCTTGGCGGAATCGGAAAGGGCGCGGCAATTTCCATGCTGATCGACTATCTGGAAACCACCGATATTCCGGGCGGTGTCGTTTCTTTCGGAAGTAACGTTGCCGTATTCGGTCAAAAGCGTGACGAAAGCGACTACCGTATCGCCCTGCGCGATCCTTTTAAGGAAGGCGAATACGCAGGCGTATTGACGCTTTCCAAGGGGGATATTCTCTCGGTTTCGGGGGATTACGAGCGTTTTTATACCATTGACGGCGAGCGATATCATCATATTCTCGATCCCAAAACGGGTTATCCCGCAAAAAGCGGACTTTCCTCGGTGGCGGT
>JAZQXI010000098.1:0-3260 GCA_045632805.1 Eubacteriales bacterium
GTAAGGCCTTCACCCGCGAGACCGTGTGGGAGATCTTCCCCCACTGCGAGGTCAACGGCTTCGCCTTCGACTTTGAGGCCATCCTCTGGGCCACCAAGCTGGGCAAGGTCATCGTGGAGACCCCCGTCAAGATCATCAACCCCAGAGAATCCAAGGTCAACGTGTTCAAGGACACCTTCAAGATGCTGAAGGATCTGCGCAAGATGAAGAAGCGCATCAAGAGGATCGAGATCGAGATCAAGTAAGCGACTCTGAAAAAAACACCGCGGGATAAGGAGAAATCACCATGCATATCACCATCACCGGCCGCCTGGGCAGCGGCAAGCCCACCGTCGCCAAGCTCATCGTCGCCGATCACGGCTATACCTACTACTCCACGGGCAACATCATGCGGGAGCTGGCCGCCGAGGCAGGCATCAGTATTCTGGAGTATAACCAGCGCTGCGTGGACGACCCCACTGAGGATCGCAAGATCGACGACCGCACCCGCGAGGTGGCCATCCGCCTGAAGGACGAGAAGCTGGTCTTTGACTCCCGCATGGCTTGGTTCTTCGCCCCCGATACCTTCAAGGTCTACGTCACCGTAGACCCCGCCGTGGCCGCCCGCCGCGTGGGCATCGACCCCCGTCCCGGTGAACCCGCCTCCGAGGTGGAGATCTACGAGGAGCTGGAGCAGAGAAGCAAGGTGGAGCAGGCCCGCTTCATCAAGTTCTACGGCGAGGGCGCCGACTACTACAACTGGAACAACTTCAACCTCATCGTGGATTCCACGAGCCGCACCGCCGCCGAGGTGGCCGAGGTCATCTGGCAGGCCTTTGAGGCGTACTGTGCCGACCCCGCGGCCAACGCCCACGTGGAGATCCTGTAATACATAGTCCGCGGGACGAAAGAGAGGCGCCGAACCCCGATGGCGCCCCTCTTTTTTCGTGGCGGCGGGAGCTTTTGGGGCCCTCTGCCTCCTCCGTCGGACAGGGATAGGAAGCATTCGGGAGACAGCGGCGAAAAAAATGCGAAATTTCCCAAAAAACTTTTGCAAAACCCCTTGACATTTTCACGCAAATCGTGTATAATATCACCGTTGCGTTCAAGCGACACGCGAGAGTGGCGGAACTGGCAGACGCGCACGTTTGAGGGGCGTGTGGTTCACACCGTACGGGTTCAAGTCCCGTTTCTCGCACCATTCTCATAGTATAAAGATGCAACTATGTCAAAAAAGCCTTGCTATGCAAGGCTTTTTTGATTTTCCAAAAGCATCAAAACATCCGTTTAGTACAGTGCAACTTTTTCCGAGCAAACGGGACTTGAACCCGCGACATTTTCGCACATTTGAAGATCAGCTGCTTTTCTGATATAATATAGACAGAAAGGAGGAAAGCGAGGATTTACAGATGAAAAACGGATATACCACGGTTCGCAGACTTAAACTTACCCCCTTTGAACTCCGAGTTGCAATCGACGCTCTCAACGCAAAGAGACTCAAACAGAAGGCAAACGGGATCGACAACAGAGCAACCTCCAATCTCATACTCTACCTGCTCGACGTGCTTGAAGCATAATTACATACGGTTACAGCAAATAAATTTGCGGAAGCCGACTTTATGACCACTAATGAAGTGGAAATAAGGTCGGCTTTTTTTGTTTTCCGTACTTTAGAATTCGGAGGATTCGAAATGTATCTTGAAAAAAAGAACAATGCCCTTTACGTGTACGATTTGGTAAAGTCGGCAAAAGGGCTCCAACCCGCACGTGCGGGCTTTCCGTACAGAAGATCTATCTGCCGGTGTAGCAATTGTCTGTATTCATCCGGTGGGAAATGCGCTTTGAAAGTATGTTGTTGCATGGAGGAGCGCATCTTTGCACATACCTGTTCCTTTGGCGAAGTGCTGCGGCACTGTTTCGCTGAAATCGGAAATGCGTCTTTCCGTTACCGCCTGCGCTTGGCAATTGAGAGAGGGGCGGAACTGCATAGCTGTTTCCTGTCGCCTGGTCATCACAAGAGATTCCGTGAGGGATTGAACCGTGTCGGCAAAGCGGATCATTCCATGATTGTACAGATCTATCTGCTGGCTGCTCATGAGAAATTGTGGCAGGAAGTGAGCAGAGTATTGGAGAGGGACGGCGTGGTGTATTCAGCTTTGGCCTACGCGGTAAGCGAGTTGGATGCAGATGCCTTTGAGTTGTACCTCGCGGCCTCTGTTTGGAAATACGGTGCCATAACTGCCGGTTACGCGGATCTTTCGGATGAGGAGGCAGTTTCTTTCGATGTGTTCCGAGCCATCTGTTATTCCGTCCCTCTTGGTTTGTACGGAATGGATGCCGTAAAGGTCAGCGAAAGAAAGCCCAAAAAGCAAAAGTGTCGTAAGCGAAAGGAAGGGAAGATGCGTGAGCGGGACACCCATGAAACAGAGTGTTGAGACGGTTCACATAATCCCTCTTGAACAGATCGATGGTTTCCCGAATCATCCTTTTCAGGTTAAGAATGATGAGGGCATGGAACAGCTTGTTCGCAGTATCGAAATGAACGGTGTTCTAACCCCTGTTGTTGTTCGCCAAAAGGAAGACGGTCGCTACGAGTTAATTTCCGGGCACCGCAGGAAATACGCCTGCGGTATCTTGGGTGTTACGCAGATACCTGTCATTGTTCGGGAGCTGAGCCGAGACGATGCCATTATCGAGATGGTGGATTCCAATCTTCAACGAGAACACATCCTTCCTTCAGAAAAGGCAAAGGCTTACAAGATGAAGATGGATGCGATGAAGCGGCAGGGAAAGAGAACGGATTTAACTTCCACGCCAGTGGCGGGGAAGTTAAAGGAACGGGAAACAGCCACGATTATTGGCGAGGCCGTAGGAGAAAGCGGGGACCAAGTTCGCCGCTACGTTCGTCTCAATGAGCTTACTCCTGAACTTCTTGAGTTTGTCGATGAGGGCAGTATCGGAATGAGACCTGCGGTCGAACTCTCATACTTGCAGGAAGAAGAAATGCGAGACTTGGTTGATTATATTGACACCGAAGGAACTTTTCCGTCTCACGCTCAGACAATAAGAATGAGAGCGTTGAGCAAGGAGGGTAAACTCGATACTGATGCTATCAACACCATTATGAATGAAGAAAAGCCAAACCAAAAGGCACGTATCAAAATTCCTATGGAAAAGATAGAGAAGTATTTTCCCGCGGGAACTTCCGAACAGAAGATCGAGGAAACCATTATCAAAGCCCTTGCTATGTACCGTCAGCGGCAGAAGGAGAACCGAGACGC
>JAZQXI010000099.1:0-4715 GCA_045632805.1 Eubacteriales bacterium
GGTATATTCGGGATGCTTATCATTGTAAGAATCCCTGATCCAGTCGATCAGCATGACCACTAGAATGACAACAACCGCAACAGCAGCGATAACGCCCGCCGCCAGAGGAGCCAGCATGCCAACTGCGGCAGCAAAGCTTCCTACTGATGCCATTGCGCTGGTTGCAACTGCAGCTATCATTGCAAAAACGCCAAACCCCGCAATGACTCCGCCAACGGTTACCGACATTGCGATAATGCTCACGCCAATACCTGCCAAACCAACCATAGCGCAAGCCATAAGTGCCGTCTTCAGATCTCCGCGCAGTGCATCTTCCTCGGTCAGCTCGGCGTAATTGCCGCTGGCGGCAGCAGCACGCTCGGCCGCGGTGGTCAGACCAATCTCCGTGAGATAAACGTCCTTATTCACACCGATAAATGCAGACGGCTTCACACCGTTATTAGCAGAAAGCAGCGCGTCTCCCTTTATAAGAAGCTCTGCATGTGCCGCTTCATAATTCTCTTCGGTATTGATCGTGCATATTGTCATATTTGCAATACCGCACAGCTGCATAGCCGAAATCTGTCCTTCGCTAAGGCCCGTAGTGCTTTCTACCAAGGGATAGAGCAATCTGAGATCTTCGGTATCATATACGTCCTCAAAGAGCTCGGCAACGGTATAATCTCCGTATTCATATCCCCAAAGGTAATCGTATACGGCAATCACAAGCGCATCATTGTTGGTAGGATCAATCGCTGCGCCCTCGTTCAGCTGACGGATATATTCGTCGGCTTCATCTTGTGTAGAAATAACACCGCTCGCATCAAAGTCACCGTTTTCGTCAAGGCGCTCGTAAGCATCATAGACGTCCGAAATAAAGTTATCAATCGAATATTTGAGCTTTGCCGCCTTTTTGTAATAAAGATCATCAAGCATATCAAGCTCATAAGGTGTCATTTCTTCAGGCAGAGGCTCTGCCGCAGAAATTCTATCAAGCCAGGTGGTGCCGTCCTCTCTGTAGTCGGAAACACCTACGACGAGCTGATTGTAAATGAGAGATGCAACCAAGCTGTTGCACATAAACAATAGATTGGTAATGTCATCGACCGTGCGATCGGGAGACAGCAGATAGTCGCCCAAGGTTTCATCGCTGCCCTCATCATAACGCAATAGATCAAGCGTTTCCTTGGCAATTCTCGCATTCGGGCTTCCCGCCTCGTAATTCGCACGGAATTCCGCCAGTGCCGCAAGCACGCCCTCTATAACGTCCACAGACGAATCCTTGGTTTGTTGTATCAACGCACCGTAATTCATTGTCTTGTATCCGCTCTTCATGCTCATCATAGAGATATCGCAGATTGCAAGGCTTTTATCGGTCGTCGTTTTATAACCAATATAGGCATAATCCTTACCCGTACCTGCATTCAGATCCTCGTCGAGCACGGTATAACCGTTATCAATGAGCCACTGCTTTGCTTCGCTCTCGGTTCTTCCGGTACTGATCTGAATTTCTTTCAAGTATATGGGTTGAGCCTGCGCATATACCGGCAATATAAATTGCGCAAGTATTGTAATAGTCAACAACAGACATGCGCTTATTGTAATTATAGCAGAGGTTCTTTTCATACCTTTTTCTCCTTTCTGAAAAGCTTCTTTCCGTACATAATCAGCAATACGGGCACGTATGTTGCCATAGGAAGTATTGCGCCTATCACCTGATATTGCGATTGAATTAACGTATTATACATTGCGTGGTAGGTAATCGCTACGATCAAAAGTGCAAAAGTGCCGCACACAAAAAGCTTCTTTTTCGTGTGAACAAACGAAAGACCTATACCAACTGCCGCTGTGCAAAGTCCGTGCATGAGTCCCGAGGAAAAGCCTCGAACAGCCGCCCACAAAAGATTAACATGTTCTACGTTGTTCATAAAGATCATCAAATTCTCAAGAATCGCAAATCCGATACCGGTTGCTATTGAAAGCGAGATCAGTGTCTCACGTTTGTCGGAGAATAGAAAGGCGAAATACAAAACCGGCAAAGCCTTGATGATTTCTTCGGTAATGGGAGTAATGGTCGTGGTTACGTAATAAACATCGTAATCGTTGAAATGGAGAAAAAAACCGTTTATCTCGGAAATAAACAAGCAAGAAATAATGCCTATAAGCATATATCCCACTGTGATCTTCGATTTTTTCTCGAGCACGAAAAGCATAAGAAGAATGGGAACCGCAATACATATGAACAAAAGGTAGTTTATATTGCCCATTTTTTAACTCCTTTCTCCAGTATCGGAACAATTGCGATAGATACGGCACAGATCGCTACGTATAGAATCAATAGCGGGATCTGCATATTTAACGCAAGCAATACCATTTCGCCGACGGAAAGCACGGCGAGCATCAGGGCGATCAGGTTATAACCTCGAATGCTTCGGATAAATCCGAACTCCACGTCGGGAAAAATGAAATGCTTAAGATTAAAGTATGAGGCAAACATAATAACCAAAGTCATGATACCGTAAATCACGCGGTTATCAGCAGCCGCAGGGATCAAAAACAAAAGCGAATATATTCCTGCAAGCACACAGGGGGCAATCAAAGCGAAGAGACGGTACTTTTTGTTTTCACGCGCTCCGTCGTCAAGCAGCTTATCCATTTGACCATAATTGGCAGAAAGGAAGAACAAAAATCCGCCTGCCATTCCAAGCATTCCAATGTGAAAGCCACTTGGAAAACTACCCCTTGTCAAAATTGTAATAAACTGGAACGCTCGGCTGAGCATCATACAACCAAGTCCTCCAACGATCATCTGGAGATATAACGCCTTTCTTTTTTTAAAGAAACGGATTGCTCCGTATGTAAAGCTTACAGCTGTACAAATAAATATTGCAAGATTTGAATACATTAATAATTGATTCATATCTCTTTTTCCCCCTTCTTTTTATCGAGCACCAGCCAAATAACACCTGCCACGGTTAGCGCAATACTCCACAGAGCCAATTCGGAAAGCCCCCAAAACAGTTTTTCATTTGCTCGGAAGAATTCCCATATCACGCGGGTTGAGCCAAACATGACCCACATCCATGCCATCGTTGTACCTCTGCACCGAAAGTCTTTGCGGAACGCCATAATGATTACCGAAATCGCGATGATCAACGCTGTAATTCCCTCGCATATCTGTACCGGAAATAATCTTGTTTCCGTGTATGAATTATATACGCCCCACGGGACCTCAATAAAGCTTTCACAGCATCCCGAAACCGTGCAGCCGATCTTTCCAAAAGCCTGCGCAATACACAATACCGGGGCTGCAAAGTCCAATGATTTTTTATAATCGACATCAAATGTCTTTGCATACAAAAGTAAAATCAAAGGTACAAATAAAAACACCCGAATGACATTTTGACCGCCGAATTTTCCCGTAATGATCCAGAAAAGCACAAGCATCAAGGCATAGGCGGTAAGGTACGTACACGCCGCCAATGAAAGTCCGTTTAAGCGTTTTACACCGTACTTAGGAAGCACCCAAAGCAAATAAAAAACTGTAGCAATAAATCCTATAATGTGAAAAAGATAATAAGACATTATTCTATCGTGAGCAGATCAAGCAGTCCCGTCATATCGAAGACGTCCATAATGTCCTCGCCTACGTTCTTTAAAATCATCTTTCCTTGCTTGTTCATCGTTTTCTGGGCAAGAACAATCGTACGCAAGCCTGCAGATGACGTATATTTGAGCTTTGCCAGATCAAGCACGAGTAGATCTACTCCTGAAAGCTCCTCTTTGATAAAAGCCTCCAACTGAGGGGCACTTGCCGTATCAAGCTTTCCCTCAAGAGCAACGTTGAGTTGATTACCTTCTCTTTGGTTTGTGATGTTCATAGTCTTTTCTCCTTAATTAATACAAATTTTTCTTTATGGTTAAAACGTTTTGTCCATCCCTATACGCATAGGTAACATCATCCATGGATTTTTTTACCATATAGATGCCGAAACCGCCGTTTCTCCTATCCTCTATTGAAATGGTCGTATCAGGATCTGCCTTTTGCAGCGGATCGTATGGAACACCGCTGTCGATAAACGTAATGGTGACGGTCGGTGGCTCGCCTGACACCTCAAACCTTACGGTCACCTGACCTATCTCAGAATTATAAGCATAATAAACGATGTTGCTGAAAATCTCGTCGATTGCAATATCAATTTGCGTTTCTGCTTTCATCGGGCAATCAAGAGCCTCGAGCTGTTCGTTTACAAAGTCGGTAACAACCTCGATATTTTCTACCGTTGCGGAAAGTGTCAGCTCCTTCACGTCTCATTCTCCTTTCCGAAATACCTCAAGGCGAGCATCGTAATGTCGTCAAACTGCGGTGCTTCACCAACAAAGACATCAACGTCGCGCTTGACCCCCTCGCAAATGACCTGCATGGATGCGTCCTTATATTTTTCAAGGATAGAATGAAGTCGATCCTCACCGTAAAGCTCGTCGCTTGCATTGGTTGCCTCGGTAACACCGTCGGTGTAAAGGTAAATCGCATCGCCCGGCTGAAGCTCCAGCTCGTTCTTACGATAGCGGATACCATCCATAATTGCAAGGAAGAGACCGGGGCGTGTTTTGAGATATTCGTATGTACCGTCTGCGTGCTTTACAAGGGGAGGATTGTGACCTGCGTTGGCAAAGAGTACCTTGCCGGTCTTTACGTTCAGAATACCCATCCAAGCGGTAACGAACATACCTGC
>JAZQXI010000100.1:0-10106 GCA_045632805.1 Eubacteriales bacterium
TTTGAAAAAGGCGGGCGAAAACTTTCATTACACGGACGAGAGCCGTCTGATTGGCAAAACTCGTTTTATGCTTCCGTCTTTGCGTTCATGCTTATCTCTTGCGCAAGATAGTAGCGTTGCTTGATGACGTGCGTCAAAAAGATTCCGTCTACGACACCCAACACCAGCCACAGCAAAACACCAAGGTCAAACACCATTCCCGCAGTACTGTTGGAAAGCAACTCGCTCTTCTCCCCTGCATTTACCTCTACGTAAAGCACGCGGTCATACATACGGGTGTCTTCCCACTCGTAAAACAGCTCTTGCTCCAGTCGCGACGGAAGCTTGACATCCTTCAAAAGGATCTCCTTTGTTTCCGCGCCGTTGCTCACCGTAACACGGATGGCGTCAAGATCAAGATCCGTATCCCCGGTGGTGATCAAAATCCCGCTAAGCTGCGATACGTAGCGTCCTTTGTCGGCATCCAAAACCGACGAGGATACGGTCAATGTCTCTCTGACCTCTATCCCAAAGGAATTGGCGGGCGGAACAAGAGAAAAAATAAGCATCACGGCAAAGAAAAGCTCTAAAGCACCAAGTGCGACAATTCCGATATTATAAACGATACGTTGTTTCATATTGTTCTCCTTATACCGCCTCTCCGCGCTTGAAAACTTGACGGATGGTTCCGTTATTGTCTGTCAACAACAGATCCGCGTATTTCCCGACCTCGATACTTCCAATCTCTGTGTCAATTCCCACCATGCGAGCGGGATTGATGGTTGCGCAGGCGATGGCATCCTCCAAGCCGATCTCTGCAAAGGACATCAGATTTTTGACACCGTCCCAAAGATTAAGTGTGCTTCCCGCAATGACACCGTCAGGAGTCAACGCGCGTCCGTTTTTGACCACGACAGGCATTCCCGCAATGGAGTAGTCTCCGTCGGGGCATCCCGTTCCCGCCATGGAATCGGTGATCAACACGGTCTTATCTGTTCCAAGGCAACGGTATGCCAAGCGGATCATATCGGGGCAGATATGCACACCGTCCGCGATCAATTCTCCGTATCCTCCACCGCAAAGCGCGACCGATACCGCACCGCCCTCACGGTGATGGAGCGGGGGCATCGCGTTAAAAAGATGGGTGAACGAGGTCGCGCCGCGCGAAATGGCAAGGCGTGCTTCCTCTGCCGTGGCACAGGTGTGCCCCAAGCCAAGCGTTGCGCCACTCTCCAATGCGCATGCCGAAAAAGAACCGTCTGTGTCCAATTCCAAAGCGGCAGACACGTGGCACGGGAGTGTAACGTGCGAAAGAATTTCCGAAAGCTCTTCCCCGTCAAGAGGAGCAAGCAGATGCTCGGCATGTGCGCCCTTCTTGGCATGGTTGAGATAACGTCCTTCAAAATGAATCCCTGCAAAGCCCAGCGCCTCGATATCCGCAATTGCGCGATACCAATCCGTAAGCGGTGCCGATGCCAAGGTCGCCATCACCGAGGTCACACCGTGCTTTTCGTAATCTTGCTTCATTTTCTTCATTTCATCGGCACTCGCATCGCAAAAATCATAACCGATGCGCCCGTGGGTATGTACGTCCACAAGCCCCGGTAACAGCGTCATGCCCGCACCGTCGATGATCTCGTCCGCCTCGCAGTCATTCAATGCGTTACCGATTGCTGTAATCCGACCGTTTTCCATCAACACGGCACAATTGTCTTCAAATGTGTGGTCCTCACGCCAAACACGCGCACCCTTTATCAATCGTTTCATGGTTTCACCTCTTTCAAGCACTTTGATCCCGACACTATTATATCACGTTTTTGTACGATGTGCAAGCGATTTTCCGATTTTTATAGCCTTTCAAAAAATTTCAATCTTTCCTTGAAAAACGAATAAAAATGTGCTATACTGTTCTCATTTGAACCCAAGGAGGATCCTTTGATGTTAACTGTTTCGCATTTGACAAAAAAATACGGCAAGGTACATGCCTGCGATGACGTCAGCTTTTCATTGGAACCCGGAAGTGTGACCGTTTTGCTTGGTCCCAACGGAGCCGGAAAAAGCACCTTGATGAAGTCTGTGATCGGCTTTTTGCGTTATGAGGGTGAAATTACCGTTGGCGGAATTCCAAACAAGACCACGGATGCGCGCCGTTTGCTGGGATACATCCCCGAGCTTCCCTCTCTCTATCCCAATCTGACCGTTTCGGAGCATATGGAATTTTTGGCGCGCGCTTACCGTCTTTCGGACTACAAGGCGTACGCAGACGAGCTGTTTGAACGCTTTGAATTGACCGACAAAAAGAAAAAATTCGGTGATGAGCTTTCCAAGGGTATGCAGCAAAAGCTGAACATTTGTCTCGGACTTCTTCCCCGTCCCAAAATGCTGCTCTTGGATGAGCCGATGATCGGTCTTGATCCGCATGCCATCAAGGAGCTGAAACAGATGATGACGGAAATGCGGGAAGCAGGTTGCACGTTGCTTGTCAGCACACACATCATCGACAGCGTGGATATGCTTTGGGATCGCACGCTCATCATGCAAAACGGCAAAATTTGCGCCAACGTCACGCGGCAAAAGCTGGAAGAAACCGGTAAAACGCTGGAAGAGCTCTTCTTTGAAGTGACGGAAGGCATCGGTGCCGAGGAGATCCGTGTGGACGTTTCGGAGGAGGATGCTCAATGAAGCTCTTTTTCTACTACGCCTTTTGCTCAATCAAAAATCAGATCCGCAAGCTCTTGAAAACCTGGGTCGCGATCTTTTTGGTTGCCTGCTTTGGCTTTGGAATTCTGATCGGCTTGGGTGCCTCCTTCCTTGAGGATCTTGCGGGTGACGTCTCCGAAGATGCTCCTGTTGAGGAAGAGATCATTGAAGAGGAGATCGAATGGACCGAGGAGGACTCGATCCTTGCCACCAAGCTGATTGAGCTTGCCGCGGGAGGAATTGTACTGTTGCTCCTTGTTTTTCACGCCTTTGGCGCGGACAAGAGCGGATGCGTGATCTTTCAGCAATCCGATGTCAATTTGCTTTTCCCGTCTCCCATGAAGCCGCAATCCGTGCTTCTTTTCCGACTGATGACGCAGATCGGCTCCACTCTGCTCGTCAGTATCTATTTTCTGTTCCAACTTCCAAATATCATCCTCAACATGGGCGTTTCGGTCTGGATCCTGCTTGCCGTGATCGCGGCGCTGATCCTCTCCGTTATCTTTTGCAAGCTGTTGCAAATTCTGCTTTACACGTTGGCGTCCACACGTCCGATATTAAAGCAATATATTCGCCCTGCCGTGATCGGTGTGATCGGTGTGGTCGGTTTGGGCTTTGTGCTATACTGGCAGATCACGCAGATCCCTCCCTTTGACGCCGCCATCGGATTCTTTAATGCACCCATAACGCGTTGGATTCCCGTGTGGGGATGGCTCAAGGGCATTGTGATGTATGCTTTGGAAGGAAACCTGATCGGTGTTTTGCTCTCGCTGTTCGGCATGATCGCACTCACAGCTGTGACGGTATGGTTTATCTGGAGCATCAAAGCGGACTTTTACGAGGACGCGCTTGCCAAGAGCGAAGAAACGGCTGAATTGCAACAGGCGGCGCAAAGCGAAGGACGTGTGCTTCTGAAGCGCAAAAAAGACCGTTCCGAGCGCTTCACCCGTGACGGATTGCTCCACGGGCACGGCGCGAACGTCTACTTTTTTAAAGCAATGTACAATCGTTTCCGCTTTGCCCATCTTCATATCTTCACCAAGACCTCCGAGACCTATCTTTTGATCGGTGTGGGGCTCTCGCTGTTTCTGCGCTTTATGGTAGGAACCAATCTTCTCATGCCCGTGGCGTTTGTACTCGCGGCAGTTGCCTTTTTCCGTTCTCTTGGAAATCCGCTGGCGCAGGACACCCAAATGGACAGCTTTGTAATGGTTCCCGAAAGCCCTTGGGCAAAGATCTTTTGGTCGATGCTTGGCGGCAGTGCCAACTGTGCCTTGGATCTGCTTCCCGCGTTTTTGGCGGCAGTTCTGATCCTCGGAGCGTCTCCTTTTGAAGCGATCGCTTGGATTCTGTTCATCGTATCCATTGATCTGTATTCGACCAACGTGGGCGTGTTTATCGACTTTTCGATCCCCGTTGCGACATCGAAAAACATCAAAGCGATCTTTCAGATCATGTTCATCTACTTTGGTCTGCTTCCGGACATCGTGCTGATCATTTTAGGCGCGATCTTCTCGCTCATGCCGCTGTTTTGCGCGGTGGCGGCGGGATTTAACCTTGCCGTGGCGGCAGTATTTTTTGCGTTCTCGCCAATGTTTTTGGCATACGGAAGGAAATAAAACGGGGGGTGTGTCAAATGCGTTTCGCATTTGTCACACCCCTTTTCTTATGCAATTCGTTTCGTCAGGCGCCTTAGCAGCTCCGACAGGGGATAGACCAATGCCCCTACCACAAGATTGGACACCCCGTGAATCAAGTCAAATGGAATCCCCGCAGTGATCCATGCCAAGGTCTGTTCAAAGTTCATGCCGAACATCCACGCTTGCGCGGGAGAATAGAGGAGTCCGAATGCAAAGCCGTGCAGTCCGCACAAAATGGGATAGACCACACACGCCGCAACGCGCGGCATACGGCGCGGAAGTAACATTGTCAAGCCCCACAAAATCGTCCATATATAAAGATATGGAACCCACCAGACCGAAAATCCCGCAAACAACCCATTGGCGGCAACGTACACGTAGATCGGGATCAGTGCTTTGGCGCGGAACACAACGGTGTATACCATGGTCAACATTCCGAGCAGGTGAATGTTGGGAAGCACCTCCATGATGATCTTGGAGCAAAACATCAACGCTCCCAAGACGGCAAATACCGCGATCTCCTGTACCGAAAGTCCGTTTTTCTTCTTACTTTGTGTAGACAAGGCGATAAACGGTTCCTTCCTCAATCTTTGTGCTGCTTGCTCCTGTCATCGCATATTCGTCACCAATGTAGAATGCCCAATAGCTCTGATCGATGTCAAAATCCGCGGTAATGCCATTGACCTCTTTGATGTAAAGACCGTAGGCACCCTCGTTTTCTGTGATCAAATTCTGCTCCAGCAGAGCTTCCCCAACGGTCTCCTTGTCGGTATGTACGGTAAAGGTGACCGCCTGATTCTCGATCTCGACTTTAACGGTCAGCGTTTTTGCGCCGTTCCCGAATTCCTTGTCCTGAAGATACGTTGCGTTTTCCCAAAGTCCCGTTTTATCAACGGTGGGAGCGCAAGCTGCCGTCATGAGCACCATGACGAGAATCAGCAGAGCGGATGTGACAGATGTAATCGTTTGTTTCATGATTTATTTTCCTATCCTTTCTTTTTTTGCAAAAGGATAAAATAAAAGTACCCCTCCATGGGGTACCGTGCATCCGCTCGCATCCTGCCATGCGAGCTTTTTTACACCCTCTCCCCATTTGCCCAAGAGATCTTTTACGTGTCACGGGACGATAAGCATTCCGACTGGTTCTGCATCGCAGAAGATACGGTAATGGCTGTTGTTGCGGATTCCCACCGCGATTTCCTTATCCCCGAGCATACCGTCGCGCGACATGCCCGACAACGAACACGCATACGCGCATCCGATGAACCGTGTTTATTCTTTTGTACTTTCATTGTATCACTCCCCTCTCACTTTGTCAAGCGTCCTGTTGAAAAATATAAAAAAATCGTTTTTTCGTGCAAAACTCTGTTTTCTAACATTTCTTTAACATTTCTCGAACAAAACGAAAAACACTGTGGGATATAATAGCGGCGTAAAATTCGAAAAGCAAAGCGAGGTATGAAAGATGAATCACAACGATCAGCAGTTTATGGCACAAAAAATCCGCACACAGTACATGGAGAAGGAATTCACCGAACTTGATGCACTCCGTGAACTTGATGCGAAGGTAAAGCGCCCCGCAAATGTGTTTGCATACGTATTCGGCGGTATTTCCGCGATTATTATGGGCGCCGGCATGAGTCTTGTCATGACGGACATCGGTGCAACCTTGGGGCTTGCGTCCGCAATGATCCCGGGCATCGTGATCGGTGTTGTGGGAATGGCAATGGCGCTTGTGAATTTCCCGATTTATAAGGGGATTCTCAACAGCCGCAAAAAGAAATACGCAGACCGTATTTTGAAGCTCAGCGAAAAGATCATGAATCAATAATCAATCATCAATTTATCAAAAGGAGATTAAAAAACATGAGCAAATCAAGCAAAAAACCGCTTCTCTTTGCGGCAATCGGTGCCGGCATCGGCGCGTTGGCAGTAGGACTTGGCAAGGCATTTTCCGACATGAAAAAGAGTGCGAAAGCTCAGCACGAGGTTGACAAAGCGGAATTCGCGGCAGCCAAAGCTGAAGCAAAAGCAAATTTTGAGGAAAACAGAGCGCACAACACCTACGCAAAAGCAAAGGCAAATGCAAAAAAGAGCTGGGATGACGCACACATGAGCCCCTCTGAAAGAGCCGCAAAAGAGCAGGAGGCACGCGACGCAAGAATCGCCGCGGCACAGGCACGCACCGAAGCGGCAAATGCACGCTACGAGGCGGCAAAAAAATAAGAATACCAGCACACGGCGAGGCGTTGAGTACGGCTCGCTTGTGTTGCGTTATATCAGAAAGGACGTATCAAATGAACGCTATTGAAATCAAAAACCTCTCCAAAAGCTTTCGCGGAATGTATGCGGTCGATCACCTCAACATGACCGTTCCGCAGGGCGCGATCTACGGCTTTATCGGAGAGAACGGATCGGGAAAATCCACCACCGAAAAGCTCATCTGCGGACACCTCGTCCCCGACGGCGGTGAGATCAAGCTGTTTGGCAGAGACTACACCGACCCCGGTGTGCGTGTAAGAGTCGGCGCGCTCATTGAAAACGCGGGTTGCTTCCCCGGCTCCTCGGTCTACCAGAATCTGATGATGCAATGCATCAACCTCGGCATCAAAAATCCCGACGAGGAGATCAGACGTGTGCTTGAAATCGTCCGCATGGAGGACAATGCAAATCTCAAGTTCAAGAGCTGCTCCCTTGGCATGAAGCAGCGCATCGGCATCGCGATGGCGCTCCTTGGTGACCCCGCGCTCCTCATTCTCGACGAGCCAATCAACGGTCTTGATACCGACGGTATGCGGATCATGAGAGAAATTCTCCTTGACATCACCAAAACGTACGGCTGTACCGTTCTGATCTCCTCGCATATTTTGGGAGAATTGGAAAAGATCGCAACGCACTACGGCATCATCCGCAGAGGCAGCATGATCATGGAGCTTTCTGCAGAAGAAATGGATCGTCGCGCGCAGGTATTCGTCTCGCTCAAAACGCGTGACATGGCAGGAGCAAAATCCGTTTTGAAAGCACGCTTTGAAACGGTCAAGGAGGAGGACGGCTATCTCCGCGTTTACGACGTGGATGACAGCGCCGAAATCGTTGATTATTTGATGAAAAACGGACACACGGTCCAAGAAATCAAGAAAAACAAGATCGGTCTTGAGGAATATTACATTGAACTGATGTCGCAAAAGGAGGACGCATGAAATGACAAACACAAAAGAATTACAATTTGAATCCCCGTCCTTCGGACAGCGCATCAAGGGCATGCTCGGTGTGGATTTTTACCGTTTGTTCCACACTCCCCTCTTTTACATTTTCCTCGCGATCGCCGCGATCATCCCCGCGATGGTCTCCGCGATGACGATGATGCCCGACCAAAACGGAAATACCATGGAGCCGCTTTACTCCAACGTCTGGCAGATCATTGCCGCAAGTGAGTCGCTTTACGTGATCAAAGGGATCGCGGACTACGCCAACATGAACATGGTATTCATCTTTGGCGGTATCATGGTCTCCATTTTCATCGGTCACGATTACAAATCCGGCTACGTGAAGCAGCTGTTCACCACTCACGCAAAAAAGCAGGATTACATGATCTCCAAAACGCTGGTTTGCGCGTTTGCGATGGCTTGCATGTGCGTAACCTATTTCCTCGGCGGAACGGTTGGAGGACTCTTGGTCGGCTACGACACCGCTGTGAACGTAGGCTCGCTTCTCATCGCGATCTTCGGTAAGATCATCATGTCTCTCGGTTGGGCAAGCCTCTATACCTTCCTCAACGTGATATTCCGCAAATATTTCGGCGTCTCCATCGCGTCCTCCTTCTTCTTTGGAACGGGGATTCTGATTATCGGCGCGGCGGCAATCGTTGAAAATCTTGCGCTCCCCACGGACTTTTTGAACATTTTCCTCTACGGTGCATCGGTCAACGCATGCCTCTCAAGCAATATCACGGCATTGATCATTTGTATCGTTGTTTCGGTGGCGTGGGCGGTCATCTACAATTTACTGGGAACGCATCTGCTTTCCAAGAGCGACGTTTATTGATCGGGAGGTATCTTTATGAATGCTGTTGAAATCAAAAATTTATCTAAAAATTTCGGTGTGAAGCAAGCGGTATGCTCCCTGAATATGACCGTTCCCATGGGCGCGATCTACGGCTTTATCGGAGAGAACGGGTCGGGAAAATCCACCACCGAAAAAATGATCTGCGGTCTGATCCCCACAAGCGGAGGATCGATCAAGCTTTACGGAAAGGACTACACAGACGTGGATGTCAGAGCCAAGCTCGGGGTCTTAATCGAATCCCCCGGATGCTTCCCGGGACTTACCGTTTGGGACAACATGATGCTTCAAGCGAAGAATCTAAGCATTCCTCACCCTGAAAAAGAGGTCATTCGTGTGCTGAAAACCGTTCGCATGGAGGGTGCCGCGGGAAACAAGTACAAAAATTGCTCCCTTGGCATGAAGCAGCGTGTCGGCATTGCCATGGCACTTTTGGGAGATCCTACCCTATTGGTTCTGGACGAGCCGCTCAACGGTCTGGACGCGGACGGCATGCGTATTATGCGCGAGGTGTTTACCGACATCGTAAATGACGGCACGCGCACCATCATCGTTTCCTCTCACCTGCTTGGAGAATTGCAGAAGGTCGCAACGCACTACGGCATTATCCGTCACGGTAAAATGATCCGCGAGATGACCGCCGAGGAGCTTGATGCCGATTGCCGCACTTACGTATCTCTTCAAACGAAAGAGATGAGCCGCTCCAAGATGCTTCTTGGTTGCAAATATTCCCGCGTAGAGGAGGACGAGGCAGGATATCTGCGCGTTTACGATCAGACAACACCTGAAGAGGTAGTGACCTACCTTTACGAAAACGGCATCTGCGTCACAGAAATTTCAAGTGCCAAGATCGGTCTTGAGGAATACTATATTGATTTGATGAAGGAGGGCAAGTGAGATGGAAAATGCGGTAAAATTTGAACAATGCAGTTTTAAAAAACGTCTTGTTAGTATGCTCTGCGTCGATTTTCGAAGAATGTTCCGCTCGCGAGTCTTCTATATCATTCTGGCTTGCGCGCTTCTCGTTCCCGTTGTGATGACGGTAATGCTGACCATGATGGACGGTCAGGAGACCGTGAACCAGCAGACGGGAGAGATCACGGTGATGGAAGGTCCTGAGAGCGTTTGGCAATCGATTGGCACGCTTCCCACTACTCACACACAAAATCCTGTCGAGGGTGCTGATGCGATGAGCGCGATGGGCAGTGGTATGGACGTGATGGCAATGTGCAATATCAATATGGCGTTTATGGGTGTTGCGGTGTTCGTATGCCTCTTTATTTCGGATGATTTTCGCAGCGGATACGCCAAAAATCTGTTCACCGTGCGTGCAAGAAAGATCGATTACGTCATCTCAAAAACGCTTGCAGGCTTTGTGTGCGGCGCGCTGATGTTGATCCTCTATTTTATCGGATCGATGGTCAGCGGAGCGATCACGGGGCTCCCCTTTGACATGGTGGGAGACATGAGTGTCGCAAGTGTTGTGCTGTGCATGATCGCAAAGATCTTTTTGATGCTTGTGTTCGTCTCGATCTTTACTTTGATCAGTGTAGCGGCAAAGCAAAAGGCGTGGCTTTCGATTTGCGGCTCCTTGGGCGGCGGCATGCTGTTGTTTATGATGGTTGGCATGATCACGCCCTTGAACGCAAGCCTCATTCACGTGCTTCTCTGCATTGTGGGCGGTGCGCTCTTTGCAATAGGACTTGGTGCGTTCAGCAATCTGGT
>JAZQXI010000101.1:0-20352 GCA_045632805.1 Eubacteriales bacterium
TCAGCTTGATGAAAGTTTTGATCAAACTTTTTCAAAAGTTTGCGGGGTGGAGAAGCACAAAAACTCCCTACGGGAGTTGAGAGATTGGATAAATCCAATCTCCCCGCCCTCCTCGGAGAGCACGTAAGTGCTCTCGAATTCGCTTGCGAATTCTTTCTCCTGCAGAGCGCGAAATCCCCCAAAACGGCGCTTTCTCTTTTGCCAAGCTGCAATTGCTTGCAATTGCGGCTGAGCTTGCGAAGCCTCTTCTCATTTGCGCCTTCTTGGTCAAAGAGAAAAGCGGTATAAACGAATTTGCGCAAATTAACAAACTGTACGCCTTTGGTCTACACTCTGAGGAACCGCTTTGCAAGCGATTCCTTTTGCGTGTTATTAAAAAAGCGATAAAACCATGAACGGGTGCGTGGAGCCCCACATCCTCACTTCCGACGGTTATAAATTTCGCGGAACTGCTTGACGGTGTCCGTAAAATCGTCGATCGCGCTCTTGACGACCTCCGGCTTTGTCATGTCGATCCCTGCCACAAGCAAGCTTTCCAAGGGAGACTTGGAATCGCCGCACTTGAGGAAGTTGATGTACTGATCGATATAGTCCTTGCCCTCGGTTTCGATGCGCTTGACGATCGCGGAGGCAGCGGAAATACAGGTTGCATATTTGTAAACGTAGAAGCAACTATAGAAGTGCGGGATACGCATCCATTCGCACGCGATCTGCTTGTCACAAACCACGTCGGGACCAAAGTAGCGCTTGACCAGTCCATAATAGTGATTGCTGATCAGATCCGCCGTTAAGGGAGTACCCGCCTCGCACATTGCGTGCATGTCTCTCTCAAACTCCGCAAACATCGTTTGTCTGAACAGCGTTCCTTTGTAGGTCTCCATCAGCTGATCGAGAATATAGAGCTTTTCCGCATCACTCTGGCACTCACGGAGCATTCTGTGCGCCATGAGAAGCTCGTTGACGGTGGAAGCGACCTCCGCCACAAAAATGGTGTAGCCCGCGTTGTGCGGCTCGTTATAGTGCGTGGAGAACCAGGTGTGCATCGAATGTCCCGCCTCGTGTGCCAACGTCGAAACGTCATCCAGCGTGTCGGTGTAGTTGAGCAGAATATAAGGCTCGGTTCCGGGACAGCCCGAGGAAAACGCGCCGCCTCTTTTTCCGCGGCAGGGGTACACGTCAACCCATCCCTTTTCGGTAAGACCCGCGCGCAGATTGGATGCATATTCCTCTCCGAACACTTCCACGGTCCGAAGAACCTCTTCCACAGCTTTTTCGTAAGGGTATTCCGAATCCACCTCGCCAATGAGAGGCGCGTAAATATCGTACAGATGCAGCCCTTTGACTCCAAGCACCTCTTTTTTCAGCTTGTAATAGTCGTACAGCGCGGGAAGCCCCTCGTGGACGGCATCGATCAAACTGTTGTAGATGACGGGCGTGACCTCATCCAAGAAGGTAGAAGCAGTCAGAGAATCCGCATATCCGCGAAGCTTTGCGTTGGTCACAGCCTCCTTGACGCGTCCCTCGTAAAGGGTCGCAAAGGTGTTGGCAAACTGCCCGTAGGTCTTGTAAAGGCAACGGAACGCCGCCTGACGGACACGGCGCTCACCGCTCATCAAGTGCGCGACGTAATTGGTATCGGTCAGCTCCACGAGCTTGCCGTCCTCGCCGCGGATCTTTCCAAACCGCAGGTCGGAATTGGCAAAAATGCCGCGGATCTCCGAGTGAGAGCCAAGCGCGTTCTGGATGCCCGACATCAAAACCTCGCACTCATCCGAGAGCGTATGCTCCTTCTCACGTAAGATCTTTTCCACCTTACGGCGAAAGCGCTCCAGGGAGGGATACTCCGCAAAATACGCGTCCACCGTTGCGCGGTCGAGCTTAAGCAGATAAGGGTTTACAAACCAAGTTGCCTCTCCTGCTTTGATCGCCAGATTGCGGATCTTGGTGTTGAGCGCCTGCGCACCGTTGTCTGACATATCCACCGCAAAGCTCAGAGACGCATACTCCCAAAGATGCTCGATCACGGAATCGATCTTTACATAATCCGAAAGTGCCTTGTAAAGCATCTCCGCGCTTGATGTCATCGTCTTTTCATACTGCTTAAATTCTTCCACAAGGCGCTCTGCCAGAGCATAGTCGGCGTCATACGCCGACTCGCTTTCATAGATCGCCCGCAGATCCCATTTGTACTTGGGATCGATCTCTTTTCTATCGTAAGTCATAGCTTTCCTCCGAAACAAAATATAACAACATTTATTATACCAAACCAAACGGCAAATGTCAACCGAGCAACGCGTTTTTCTCAAAATTCCCGTCCGCGCGCTTCGCACCTTGCTTGACAAATCCCACGCTTTGCGTTATAATAAAATCAATACGGAAAGCGAGGTGCAAACGAATGGGCGTTACAAGAGAATCCCCGATCACGGTTCTGCCCGGAATCGGCAAAACGAAAGCGGAATACTATGCCAAAATGGGCGTGCGGACGCTTGGCGACCTCTTGCTCCACTATCCCCGCGCATATGAAAATCGCGGCGATGTCGTCCCCCTTGCCCAGGCGCGCCCCGACGGAAAAAGCGCCGTGATCTTGACCGTGGCAAGTGACGCGCGTGTCGTTCGCTTGCGCTCGCACAAGTCCTTTCTCAAGTTCCGCGCCTTTGACGAGAGCGGAAGCTGTGAGATCGTTTATTTCAATCAGGATTACTTAAAATCGCAGTTCCCCGTTGGCGCGGTCTTTCGCTTTTTCGGTAAGGTCGAGCGTACAGGCAAGCGCTTTTCGATGTCCTCGCCCGTGGCAGAACCTTGGACGGAATACGCAAATCTTCCGCCTCTTTGGGCAGTCTATCGCATGACCGACGGCATCACGCCAAAACAAATTGCCAAGGACGTGGCAACGGCTCTTGATCTGCTCGCCGCAGAAGGCATCGATCCGCTCCCGCCGTTTCTCTTGGAAAAACGCTCGCTTTGCTCTCTTGCCTACGCCGAGCGCCACATCCACCGTCCCGACTCCTGGCAGTCGCTTTCCATCGCGCGCAGACGTCTTGTCTATGATGAATTCTTCTATTTTTCGCTCGGTGCGGCACTCACCTGCAAGCGCGACCGTCAAAAAGGCGCACCGCCCTGCAAAAACGGAGACATCACCTCCTTGACCCGTCAGCTCCCGTATGAGCTGACAGGTGCGCAAAAACGCGCCATCGAGGACATCCGCCGCGATATGGCAGAGGAGGTCCCCATGAGCCGTATTCTGGTTGGTGACGTGGGATGCGGCAAGACCGTTTGCGCCGCCGCGGCAATGCTCATCGCCGTGCAAAACGGACGGCAGGCAACGCTGATGGCACCCACCGAAATATTGGCACGCCAGCACTTTTCGGATCTTGCCCCCATCTTCGCGTCTCTCGGGATCTCCTGCGAGCTGCTCATCGGTGCCACCACAGCGGCGCAAAAGAAGCGCATCAAGGCTGCTTTGATTGAGGAAGACCCCAAAAAACGCTTACAGGTCATCATTGGTACGCACGCGCTCCTTTCGGACGGCGTGGAATTTGCCGCTCCCGGATTGGTCGTCACCGACGAACAGCACCGCTTTGGCGCCAGACAGCGCGCCAAGCTCTCCGAAAAGAACACCCACGCGCATCTTTTGGTCATGAGTGCAACGCCCATTCCGCGCTCCTTGGCTTTGGTGCTTTACGGCGACCTTGCCATCTCGCGCATTGATGAGATGCCCGTGGGCAGACAGCGTGTGGACACTTTTGTCGTGGACGATACTTATCGCGCACGCCTCAACGGATTTATTCGCAAGCAAGTGAGTTAAGGCGGACAGGTCTACGTCGTTTGCCCCGCCGTGGAGGAGACCGAAAGCGCCCCCGAGGAATTGACCCTTTCCGAAATCGGGGTTGATGGCGCGCAAAAAACAGAAAAGCCGCCCCTGAAGGCAGCCGTGGCGTATGCCGAAACGCTTGCGCAGGAATTTCCCGATCTTTCGGTCGCATTTTTGCACGGAAAAATGAAAAGTGCCGAAAAAGATGCCGTCATGCGTGAATTCGCGGACGGAAAGCTGCACATCCTTGTTTCGACCACCGTGATTGAGGTCGGTGTAAATGTTCCCAACGCGTGTTTGATGATCGTGGAAAACGCCGAGCGCTTCGGTCTTTCGCAATTGCATCAGCTCCGCGGTCGTGTTGGACGCGGAACACGAAAATCCTATTGTATCTTGGTTTCGGGCGGTGACGGTTCTACCGTTTCGCAAACCTCAAAAGCACGCCTTGAGGTCATGCGCACGACCTACGACGGTTACCGCATCGCGGAAGAGGATCTGGCGCAGCGCGGTCCCGGTGATTTTCTTGCAACCGCAGAGGACGGTACCGTGCGGCAGAGCGGCGGACTTTCCTTCCGATTGGCAAACGCGGGCGAGGACGTCAGTCTTATGGCGGATGCCGCCACCGACGCGCGCGCGCTGCTCGAAAGTGATCCGTCCCTTGCGTCCTATCCCGATCTCCTCTCGCGCCTGCGTGCGGTATTTACGTTGGAAGAAGGCTTGATCAGCTGATCATTTTTTAACATTTTTTGGCGTTTTTTGCAATACGTACCGTCAAAACATGGATTTCACAGCAAAAAAGTGCCATCGCGTGCGTTGCATAACTTGCTTCCCAACACACATACTACAATCAGTCGGAATTTTTAACACGTACCGCGCATCAATTCGCGGCACAAGTTCCGCACAACGTAAAAGGAGAAGCAACTATGATAATGGATCGCATCGCGCTGATTCTGACGATCGTCGGAGCGCTCAACTGGGGGAGCATCGGACTGTTTCAGTTTGACATCGTTGCGTGGATCTGCGGCGGCCAATCCTCTCTTTTGAGCCGTATCATCTACACGGTGGTGGCTCTGGCGGGAATCTGGTGCATTTCGCTGCTCTTCCGCGCCCGTGAGAGCTTTGACAAAATCGAAGATTAAGACAGATTTTTTTGTGGGGAAAACTTTTTTTCGAAAGTTTTCCCCACACCTCTTTGTTGTTCATTCGCATTTCAAATCGAAATGCATCATTTCGCCTCTCAGCGATACTCTATGACCTCGGCTTCCACCACAGTCTCGCGCGGGAGCACCACGGTAAAACAGCTTCCCTTACCAACCTCGCTCTCCACACGGATCTCTCCGCCCGAAAGGCGCGCAGCCTTTTGTGCCATGGAAAGCCCGATGCCATAGCCTTTTTTGTGATGCGAGGGATCTCCTTGGTAGAATTTTTCAAAGATGTGCTCGCGCACCTCCTCGCTCATACCGATTCCCGTGTCCTCCACCGTTACCGTAACGTGGGAAGAATCTGCCGAAAGAGTCACGCGCACCGTGCCTCCCATTGGCGTAAATTTGATGGCGTTGGAGAGCAGATTGTTCCAGATGTGCGCCAAGATCTCCTCGTTTGCATAAATGCGCACCTCCTCAAGCTCGGGAAGGATCTCCAACTCCTTTTCCGACCAGCTCGGCTCCAATAAAAGAATGCATTGGCGCAGTTGCTCATCCAGATAAAAATCGGTTTTTCCCGATACGATCTGTCGGTTTTCCAGCTTGGAAAGCTCTAAAACGTTGGTCGAAAGTCTTGCGAGGCGGTCAGATTCCTCCACGATGATGCGGAGATATTCCTCGCGTTGCTCGGGGGAAATATCCTCTCGTTGCAATTCCCGCGCAAACCCACGGATGGACACGATCGGCGTCTTGAATTCGTGCGAAAAATTATTGACAAAATCATTGCGGAACAGCTCGATCCCGTCAAGCTCACGTACCATTTCATTAAAGTCGGCAACCAGCTTTCCAACCTCGGTTTCGGGATTCGGCTCCTCCTTGATCTGCACCTTAAAATTGCCCTTTTTCACCTCCTGTGTCGCGCGGATCAAGCGCTTGATCGGACGCAGATGCGAAAGTCCAAACAGCCCTGCCAGAATCGTTCCAATGACCGAGCAGCTGATGAGCATGACGATAATCAAGGAGTAGGGATTGAGCATCAGATGCACAAAAAACGGCAATTTTCCAAACAACGCCCCCAAAAACAGGTAGATTCCAAAAACCAAAATACCCGACGTGAGCATGATAAAAAAGACAAACAGTGTCAACCGCCACCGCAAGGTGTGCCACGCGCGAACGGAATCTTCCTTTGGCGCATGACTTGCGAGACTTGGAGATGCGTCACGACGCTTACGAGCTTTCATTTTGCGATAACCGCCTTATATCCCAAACCGCGAACGGTCAAAATCTCAAAGTCGGGATTGCCGCGAAAACGCTCGCGCACACGGCTGACGTGAACGTCTACCGTTCTCTCATCGCTCTCGCTGTCCATATCCCAAATCTCATCCATCAGCTGGCGGCGCGTGTAGATCTTGTTCGGATAGGAAAGAAGCTTGAACAGAAGCAAAAATTCCTTTTGCGGAAGCTCCAAAAGTCCGTCCGGTGTCTCAACCGCCAGCGCATCGTAATAGAGCGTGGTCTTTCCCACGGTCAGCTTTCGTTCCCCCGCGATCTGCGAACGGCGAAGGAGCGCGGCAATACGCAAGATCATCTCCTCCTCGTCTACGGGCTTGACCATATAGTCATCCGCGCCGATGATAAATCCACGTTTTTTATCGTCCTGCGTCTCCCTTGCCGTCACCATCAAAATCGGGATCGTATTCCCCGCCATGCGCAACGTATTGGTAAACTCATACCCATCCATGCGCGGCATCATCACGTCAAGAATGATCAGATCGACGTGCTTGTGATCCAAAATTTCAAGCGCTTCCACACCGTCAGCGGCGCAGATCGGGTCATACCCGTATCGCGTCAATACCGTCGCCATCAGACGGCGTGCGTTTTTATCGTCCTCAACTACCAGAATCTGAAACATCAGATACGCCTCCTTTCGATATGCCCCGCCAATCCGTGACGGTTGGGAGCATACCATCTTTCGGTTTATTTTATAACAAAATTATGAACTCAATTTCAACAAACCGCATATTTCTTCCAAAAATCGGCTTTTTCAAATCTTTAAGGGCATAAGTTTTCGTTTTTTTTCAAGGATATTGGGAAAAGCTCTTGACAAAAAAACAAAATGAATTTATAATATTAGTATGAATGTCCGTTTCGGGAAACGATTTCCCGAAAAATTGAGTAGAAAAGAGGAAAAGTTCATGTCGAAAACCACGATTTACGAATCGGAAAAGCTGAACGCCATGAGAGGTAGCTATCTTCGCGCTACCTTTAACCGACAGGAGTCCATCTCCCGTTGGAAGCGGCTCGAATCCGCACGCGGCGTTTTCAAGCTTCTGATGGCAATC
The DNA here is from genome assembly GCA_045632805.1 of Eubacteriales bacterium. Taxonomy (GTDB): domain Bacteria; phylum Bacillota; class Clostridia; order Oscillospirales; family CAG-272; genus UMGS1865. The sequence continues at coordinate 7,296 of JAZQXI010000101.1, forward strand.
AGCCTGCTGCTTGGTATCGCAGCCGCAGCAATTCTTTGGTTCATCTACCGAGATGCAGAGGGCTACCGCGAATTCCTGTATGCCGGAATCGGACTTGGCGCAGGCGTTGTGCTTTGCATCATCTTTGGGTTCATTCGCCTCGGCGTTTCTTCGTCCTGTAACAAGGCATACGTGGATTGCTACGTGCAGGATATGCACGTGCAGGAGGGCGCAGATGAGATCAAGAGCGAAACCCTTGATCCCGTTTTGGAAAACTCCATCGTCATCAGCATCCACTCTCACCTTGAGGCTCCCGTAGAATACGAGGAGGTTGATGCAGCCACCGCACTGGCAGAAGAAAGCGCTTACGAATACCTGGAAGTGGTTGATAAAAAGAGCAAGAAAAAGGACAAAAAGAATCCGCTCCCCGAAATCGAGCATTTCAACGGTCCCGTCAACTCCGCCATCGTCTTTATTGATGACGTAGAGGTCGGCGCTGTGGATCTGGGCAGTGAGTTCTCCGTATTCCGTGTCAACTCCGGTCTGCACACCCTCAAGATCAAGATCAGAAAAGAGTACGCACACTACGGAAAGACGCTGGAGCTGCAAACGCCCGTCAATCCCGTTTACATCGACGGCGATTACCGTATCTTCCGCTATACGCTGGATGCAAAAACCCGTGATAACGTCAACATTTCTTACGCACTCAAGCTTGCCGAGTATGACGATATGTCGATCTTCAGACGTGATCTTCACAACACCGACATGCTGGAGACGCTGGACCGCGACGCAGATCTTCCCCGCAAGCTTCGCAAGAGAGCAAGACATCTCTACGAAAAGCTCCGCATCCGCGAGCAGTACATCGACACCTTCCGCGCGCAGGAAGAAAAGCGTTTCTTGCGCGAGAAGTACAATTGGAACAAGCTGGAAGATTCTCACTTGGATCCTCACGTGCTCAAGCACTTCCGTGCTGAAGCAAGAGATACCTACAAGGCAATTCTCAATCTGCAAAAGAACACCAAGATTTCCGAAGAACGCAAGGAAAAGCAGCTCGCAAATCTGGAGGCTCATCTTTCCGCAGTCATTCGTGCCCTGTACGAAAAGCTCAATGTCTCCGGTACTCCCATGACGACCCTGCAAGAGGTCAGACTCAAGAACATCCTGCTCTTCGGTCAGGAAAACATTCGTTGCACAGATCTGGCACAGGATCTGCAAAACACACAGACCGATGCACGCATCAAAAACCCCAACAAGCAGGATATCATCGTCAACGTCCACAATACGATTCACAAGGATCATCATTGATCCGCAACCAAATAAAAAGCGCACGGACTCGATGCCAAGCATCGAGTCCGTGTGTTTTTTATGCTAACCAAGCTCCAAGAGATGTCAGATCGATCAATATGCCGCACGCTACGGCAATACACCAAAGAATGAGAAGAATGCGGAAAGAATCCTTGACGGGGCGGTTATTGCGGAAGAGGATCGCCAAGCCCACGCCCGCATTGACCAAAAGTCCCGACATCATAGCGCCCGCACTGATCACGCCTTCCGTAAACAGCGAGGTCAACACCACAGAGGACGCGCAGTTGGGGATCAAGCCCACAAGCGCCGCGAGAACACTTCCCAAAACGGGACGGTTCAGCACTAACGCTCGGATCTGCTCCTCACCGATCAGCTCCACACCAAGATTCATAAGAAAGGTGAACAACAGTAAAAAGAGCGCGATGTAAAGTGTATGCTTGAGCGCCGAGAGGAAGAAACGGTCACCGCAATGACAGTTTTCACGCTCGCAAAGATCCTCAAACTGTGCCTCTTCCGTCACAGGATGTCTCTGCCCCCATAAACGGCTGACGGCATCCACGCAAAAGCCCGCGACAACACCGATCACCATTTTGACGCCCAACAGCTTTAAGATCAGCCAAACGGACGCGCCCGAAGAGATCAGAATTGGCAGCATTTCATCCGACGTGGAAAGATAGACCGCAATAAGCGTTCCCGTTGTGATAATGCGCCCTGTGTACAGCCCCGATGCCGCGGCGGAAAAACCGCATTGCGGAAGCATACCGAGAGTACCGCCCAGAAGCGGTCCCCACTTTCCTGCCTGCTTTAAGCGCTTTTCGGTCGCATCCGATGTTTTATGCTCCAAGAACTCCATGAGCAGGTAGGTCAAAAACAGGAACGGCAACAGCTTGACAGTATCCAGAACAGAGTGTGACAGGCTATGCCAAAGGATATGCCCTGCCTCGTGTAAAAACTCACCCATGACAAGCACCTCCCCTCTCACGGCATTCGGCACAAACGCCGTACAAAATCGATTGACCGCAGTCTACCGAAAAGCCATGCTCCGCAAACAGATGCTTGATAAAATCTGCCGACACGTGGCAATCCAAATGAGAGAGCTTGCCGCAACGCACGCATTTTTCATGAAAATGATCGCGGCAATCACAATGCGCGCCGACGTATTGATAGACAGCGCATTTGCGCTCCTCGCTTTGAAATTTACGCACGGTCTCGTCGTTACACATCTCGGAAAGCAAACGGTAAACGCTGCTTTTCCCCACGGCACCGTTAGCGGAGACCTCACAAAACAGCTCCTCTGCCGTAAACTGACGGTCGGGGTGCTTTTCCAGAAATTCGGCAAGCGCGATCCGCCCCGCCGTTTGATAATGATTTCGCTTCATAGAACTTCCTTTTTTAATTTGAGAACAGTTCTCAAATTATAACATAAAAAAAAGAGCTTGTCAAGGGATTTTCAGAGCTTTTTTCAAAAAATGCGGCGTCCGCTTGATTGCGGACGCCGAATCAACCTTTTTATTCACAATACAGATAAATGCCAAATCCCCAGCCGCTCTTGCCGCCCGCTTTGATGTGGTCAACGTATGCGCGGCGCAAAGAAGTATCGTACGGCAAACGGTTGACGTCTCCCGTAAAAGGACGGTCAAACAGACGCCACAGGTCGGGATGGTCGTCTCCGTACTCGCCCGATTCCAATACGGTAAACCGCTTCATAAACGCGTAAACGTTGGAGCGCGGCGAGAGGAGCCGCTCATTCTCGGGATACAACAACCATGAGTGACAAATAAACGCCACAGGGCTTTTTTCAAAATGCTCTGCAAAAAAGTCGGCGGCAAGGCGAAACGCCTCGTCACAGCTTTCTTTGTCCAAGGGTGTCCCGGTTCGTGGAATGTGTACGTTGATCACAGGCGAGGACTCGGTAAGAGAAACCCCATCCTTCTCGTACGTGCGTTCGAACTTGCGCAATTCAAATTGCAATCTTCCAAGCGCAAAACGGTCCAGAATAAAAAATCCGTCAAACCACGTTTCCACAAACGTACCGCAAATCCCCCATACCTCGCGGCACTCCTCCAGCTTGTAGCGCAGATCCATCATAGCATCACGCCAAAGCGTTTCGGAAAATCCCTGTGCGTGATAATACACCAACGCCTGCTTGGTCATGCACAAAAACAGCAATAGCTTCAGTGTATAAGGATGCAAACGCACAACGGAAGAAAGCGCCTCGGCGCGGTCGCGCAGGGCGGCGATATCGCAATGCAGATCCGCGGCATACACCGTCAGGAGAGATTCCCATTCCCGTTTTGCCTCGGGAAGTGCCATCACGGCATCATATGCGCGCAACAGCTCCTTTGCATCCCGCTCGGTATAGGAAAATGCTTTGAAAAATCCCTCTAAATATTCTCGCATATCTATCACCTGTTATCAAAACACGCGACCTGTTGCCGCACGGAACAAAAATACGATCACGCCCATCAAAATCCAAACCAAGGAGAACGCGATTGCGATCGCATAAAGAGAAAGCAACCAAAGATTGAAGATCCAAAGTCCGGAAAGAATCGTTGCCTGCACGCCGAATCCCGTCGTAACACCTGCAAAAATCAGCAACAGAATCAAATACCACGGCATTGCCGTCATTGCGCCCTTGATATCCGCGCCGCTCAGCGTAACGTGTTGCGACACCGACAGAATGACGATCAGACCGATCAGCGGAATCCACCACGCGTCCGTGGCAAACGCCTGTGGCATAGAGGTCAACAGAGAAAACACACCGACAGCAATCTCCCACAGCGAGCTTTCACCGAACGCAAGCGCATTCGACGTTGCAACGTAGGCGTTCCACTGATTCGGGAAGCACAAAAACAGCATCAGAATGATGACACTCATACCGCTGAAGATCGGTCCCAAGCCAATAAAGAGGTTTCCAAGGCGCGCCCAGAGATTTTTGGGATGATAGCTGTGAGATACGTAGCCCAAGGTCCCCGACGGATGGTTGGGTGGGAGCAACAGATGCATCTCGGTGATCTTATGCGTGAACACTAAGCACATCAAAGCATGTCCCAATTCATGGATGGGCGTACCAATCACAGAGGAGATATACACCACCGTAGATGAGCCTGACCCCACCAAAGCCAGAAACAACCGTTCAGCAAGCCACGCCGCAAAACCGCATACCAAAAAGGTACCGAGCGTCAGCGCCAAAAGCTGCCCGACATAGATCAAAAAATCAATTACCATCGATCAAAAAGCCTCCCATTCGACAAATTCTACTATTATTATACTGGATTGCGAAGCCTTTGTCAAGCAAAAAAGCACCCGCCGCGGAAAATCCGTAGGCGGGTACCTTCAGCTCGTCATTAAGCCAAGCAAACGTTGATGGCTCTGAGCTTTGCGCTGTTCTTAGGATCGGGCTCGGTGTCAAAGGTCACCTTCTGACCCTCGGTCAGAGTCTTGAAGCCCTCAACCTGAATCGCGGAAAAATGTACGAACACATCGTCACCGCCATTGTCGTTGGAAATAAAGCCGTAGCCCTTTTCCGCATTGAACCACTTTACTGTACCGTTATTCATTGTCGGGTACCTCCTGAAAAATTATGTGTACCCGGAAAAAAAGAAAAGCCCCACAAACCTACCGCTACATCCTGAAATGATCTGCGAATAGAGCCTGTGAGACCAAGGATCTTATCTCGAATACGATAAAAGTATAGCACACCGAAATAGAATTGTCAAGAGATTTTTGGAATTTTTTTCTACTCCTCTTGCAACCGCGGCGCTTTTCTGCTATAATGTAAGAAATCAACCATTTTGGGAGGAACAACTATGAAACGCTTGACCAAGGGCATCCATCACATCGCGCTCAAGTGCGACAGCCCCGAAAATTTTGAAGAGACCATCCACTTCTACCGCGACCTTTACGGAATGGAGACCATCCGCACCTGGACCACCGCCGCAGGCGCTCCCTGCATCATGCTCGACACGGGCGCGGGAATTCTTGAAATTTGCTGCAACGGTGTTGACCGTCCCGGCACAGGCGCGCTCCGTCACATCGCTCTTGAGGTAGATAGCGTAAACGAGTGCATCGAGATCGCACGCAAAGCAGGCTACAAGATCACCATCGAGCCCACCGACATCTGCTTCAACTCCGATCCTCCCTTCCCCGCTCGCATGGGATTCTGCATTGGTCCCGTTGGCGAAGAAGTGGAATTCTTTGAACTGCGATAAGCAATAGAAAGGCTACCAACATGCGAATTCTGACTCTTGGTGACGTGGTAGGTCGCGAAACGGTGGGATATCTTTCCCGCACGCTCTGGACATTCCGCAAAAAGGAACGTATCGATCTCACCGTTGCCAACGGAGAAAACACCAGCGACATCAAAGGGCTTTCAGCCGCCGATGCTGCGGATCTTCTCGACACGGGAATTGATCTCATTACGCTTGGCAACCATGCCTTTGGTTGCAGGGATCTTTACGATTTTCTCGACAATAACGGCGAACGCATCATCCGCCCCGCCAACTATCCTCCCGCCTCTCCCGGAAACGGATACACCATTCTGAACGTAGACGGTTGGCGTTTGCTTTGTATCAACGTCAGCGGCAGAGTCTATCTGGATCCTCTCGCCTGCCCCTTTGAAACCGTGGAACGGATTCTCGAACGCGAAAAAGGGGCTTATGATGTGGCGCTCATGGATATTCACGGCGAAGCGACCAGCGAAAAGCTGGCTCTGGCACGCTGTTTTGACGGGCGGATTCAGGTCATGTTCGGCACGCACACGCACGTACCGACCGCCGACGAAAAGGTACTCCCACACGGATCGGGCTATATCACCGACCTGGGAATGAGCGGCCCCGTGGACGGGATCCTCGGAACCGACGCCGAAGCGGTGATCCACCGTTTCCGCACGCAAATGCCCACGCGATTCGGTGTTGCGACGGGCAGGATCGAAGTACAGGGCGCAATCTTTGATTTGGATGAATCCGCACACCGTGTGCGCTCGGTCAAACGGATTGTGTTTTAATATGAATTGATTGTTTAGGGGCTGTCTCAAGCTTGATTTGAGACAGCCCCTTTTGACTCTTTAAGAAAGCTTTTCGATCAGAGCGACCAGCGTTTTCCAAAACAGCTCGACCGATGAAAGATCCAAGCGCTCGTTGGGCGAATGGATGTCCTTCATGTCGGGACCGATCGAAATGATGTCCATGTCGGGCGCCTTGGAATAGATGATCCCACACTCAAGCCCCGCATGGATCACCTCCACACGCGCATCCTTCCCCGTCACCGCGCGGTACGCCGCAAGATAGGCATCACGAACGGGAGACACGGGCGCGTAATCCCATCCGGGATAGCGGCTGTAATGCTTTGCCGTATAGCCTAACAGCTTTGCCAACGTATCCAATTCGTCAACAGACGCATCCAAGCGGCTCTCCATCGCGGAACGAACCGAAAAGATGAAATCCATCGTTCCATTCTCCGTGCGGATCACACCAAGATTGCGTGACCACTCGGGAAGCCCTTTTACGTTGCGGTTCATTTCCTTGACACCGTTATCCACTGTTGCAAGGAGTGTCACGGCACGCAGAGTGTCTGCGTCGCCAAGTGCCTCTTTGACACCTTCCATCGCGCGCACGCTCACCGAAAAGCCCGCGTCCTCTGCAACCAACTCGCCGCGGATGCGCTCTGCCTCGGCATTCAAGAAAGCCTTTGCCTGTTCAAAATCCGAAACCGAAAGCACGGCTGCACACTCACGCGGAATGGCGTTGTCCTTTGACCCGCCCTCCAGAGAAACCAGATTGACCTTGATTTGCTTGCAAAGATTTGCCAACAGACGCCCCATGAGCTTGTTTGCGTTAGCACGCCCCGTGCAGATATCCACACCCGAGTGTCCGCCCGCAAGCCCCGTGAGTGACACGCGCATCGCATGTCCTGTGACGGGAACGGTTTTGTAAGTCAGCGACAGATCCGAACGGAGTCCGCCCGCACATCCTGCCGTAATCACGCCAAGATCCTCGCTGTCGAGGTTGACCATGATACGTGCCGAAATACGCGAATAATCAAACCCGTGTGCGCCGTTAAGACCGACCTCCTCCGCTACGGTAAAGAGGCACTCCAATGCGGGATGCACGGAAAGAGAGCCGTCCAGCATTGCCAGCATCATGGCAACGGCAATACCGTCGTCACCGCCCAAGGTCGTGCCGCGCGCACCCAAAAGATCCCCGTCAAGAAAGAGCTTCAGTGGATCCTTCATAAAATCGTGCTCGACGTCTCCGTTCTTCTCGCATACCATGTCAGTGTGCCCTTGGAAAAGAATCGGCGCACGCCCTTCCATTCCGCTTGTCGCGGGCTTTTTGATCAGCACGTTATGCAATTCGTCGCGGTAATACTCCAATCCCCGCACCTTTGCAAATTCTACCAAATAGTCCGCCACGCGCTCCTCGTGATAAGAGGGATGCGGAATGGCACAGATCTCCTCAAAAAAGCGAAATACCGCCTCCGGCTCCCGCCCGTTGATGATGTAATTCATATCATTGATCTCCTTTTTCGGATTGTTTAGTTTTGTTTTTTCTTGGGAAAACTTTTGAAAAAGTTTTCCCAAACCCTTTCAAAACTTTCACCGTTTTTTTTAGAGCACCCTCGAAGGAATGCGTTTCATAACGTTTCCTACAAGGGTGCTCTGCGCTTGGGTGAAAGCGTTTATGCAGTACAGACTCTGCTGAATTTCAAACTTTAGAGTGCTGACAGAGCAATAGCTACCGCTACCATTTTGGTACCACCACCCAAAATGGTCACGAAAGTTAGTTGCCTGTGAAAAAACGCAGATTATGCGCTTATTTTGCATGTGCGTCGCAAGCGCATCACATTCTGCTTCGCTTATCTCTTGAAATATTGATCGCGCCCTCGTGCAAAAGGTCAAGATTATCAAGCGATTTTCCCGTTCCGATCGCGACGCAGGAGACCGCGTCCTTTGCCACGCGCGTTTTGATGCCCGTGACCTGCGTGATCAATTTATCAAAGCCGTAAAGAAGGCTTCCGCCTCCGGTCATCACGATACCGTTATGTAAAATATCTCCCAACAATTCAGGGGGCGTATTTTCGATGACCCAACAAACCGCGTCAAGGATCGCCGTAACAGGCTCGGCAAGCGCCTCGATCATCTCCTTGGAGCTGATGGTGATGACCTTGGGAAGTCCTTGACGGATACATCTTCCCTTGACCTCCACACGCACCGTTTCGGGGTGATCGTACACAGCACCGATCTGCTTTTTGACCGCTTCCGCGGTTCTCTCGCCGATCAGCACGTTATATTTGCGACGCACGTATCGAATGATCGCCTCGTCAAACTTATCTCCCGCGATCTTGGTTGAGCGTGAGACCACGACACCGCCAAGGGAGAGAACTGCCACGTCGGTTGTTCCACCGCCGATATCAACGACCATGTTTCCAATGGGGGCGTAGATGTTCAGACCCGCTCCGATCGCCGCCGCCACAGGCTCCTCGATCAGATAGGTCTTCTGCGCACCTGCTTCCCGCGCGGCATCCAGCACCGCCTTTTCCTCCACCTCGGTAATTCCCGAGGGAATACAGATCATCACGCGCGGAGGGAAAAAGAGGTTTCCGCACGCACGTCGGATAAAATACTGGATCATTTTGAGCGTGACCTCGTATTGACTGATGACTCCGTCACGCAAGGGGCGCACCGCCGTAATGTTACCGGGCGTTCTTCCCAGCATCTGCTGAGCTTCAATTCCCACCTTCAGGATTCGGTCGGTATTGGTATCGATCGCAACCACCGATGGCTCCTGCAGCACGATGCCCTTCCCCTGTACGTAGACCAGAACGGTCGCGGTACCAAGGTCGATACCGATGTTACGACTGAGCTTTACGCCGCCAAACAGAGAGGTCTTTTGCTTCTTTTGCGGCTTTTCCGCAACTCGTTTTGCGGGCTTTCCCGTTGCTTTTTCACGCACGGGTGACGTTTTAGGGTTGTTTTGCGCCTTTTTCGGCTCTTTCACGGCATACGACCTCCTTTCTGTCGGCTTCTTTTTTCATTATACATGATTTTTTTGCTAAAATCAATCGTTTTTCGCAAAAAAACGCAGTTTTTTCCATCGATCAATGCACAGCGCTGTCCTTATTGGTCACATCTGTTGCAATTGCTGCGCAAAACACCTGTTTTGCTCCCATGCGCCGCAAAATACGCACACCTGCCGAAAGAGACGCACCCGTTGTAACGATATCGTCAATCAGCACCACCGTTTTGCCCTTGCAATCCCCCTGTGGCAGCGGCAAAATGGATTGCTTGGCGTTTTGAAAACGCTTGGCGGGAGAGAGGCGCTTTTGCTCACGTTCGCGCCCTCTTTTGCGGCAGAGAAGCGCCCGATACTCAATATTGGTCAGTGAAGAGAGCGCACGGCAAAGTGCCAATGCCTGATCGGTTCCGTACAAAAGGCGTGCGTTCCGTGTACGGGGAAGATACGTCAGAATAACGTCCTCTCGCCCGATCCCCGCCTCATCCAGCATCTCAAGCAACGAATCCTTAACAGAGGATGCCAAAAAGCGCAACGCGTTATCATTTTCACGTTTTTTAATGTGATAGATCAGCCGATTTTGCGCAGACGTACGCCGTTTGGGATCGTAATACACCGTCTTGCAAAACCCTTGACAGTTGGCTTTCAGCATCACAGGCGTCATACAAACGCACTTGGGAACCGGCTTGGCGCAAACGCCGCAGGTCTCCAGCGTGTCATTCTCCCATGCCGTGTAACAGGCGGGACAGAGCGCGTCGTTTCCCTCTTCCGCAGGCAAATGCCAATCCAAAAGTGTACGGCATGCGACACACTTCGGCGGACAGACCAACGCTCTCCAAAATCTTAAGATTCCGCTTCCGCCAGCCATTTCGCAAGCCCCGTGTAGCGCATGGATTGCCGATTGTTTTCCACCATAGTTCGGATAACGCGCTCACGTCCGACCAAAATCACCATGCTCTGCGCACGCGTTACAGCGGTGTAAAACAGATTTCGGGAAAGCAGCATCGAAGGAGACGATCCCATCGGAACGATGACGATCGGGTACTCGCTTCCCTGACTTTTATGCACCGTAATGGCATATGCCGGCTCCAACTCCTCGCACATTGAAAACTCATAATCGACCGTGCGATCATCGAATCGGATCTCCATACATTCGTTGGCAGGATCGATCCGCAAAATCGTGCCGATATCTCCATTAAACACACCGTTCCCCGCCGTGCCGTCATCGCGCTCCCAAGCGATATCATAATTATTGTGCGTTTGCATCACGCGGTCGCCCTCTCGAAAGACGATCTCACGGAATTTATGTTCACGCTTGCCGCGCGCGGGCGGATTGAGCGCCTCCTGCAGTATCACGTTGAGATGCTCGGTCCCCGTTTCCCCCTTGCGCGAGGGAGAGATGACCTGCGTTCCCGTGACCGCCATTTCGCCATAGGTGCGAGGCAAACGAGTGGAGCAAAGCTGTGCCACCGTAGCGGCAATCTCCGCGTCACTCTCACGAGGCAGGAAGAAAAAGTCGTTGTTCTTAATATCCAGACAAGGCATCTCACCTTTGTTGATGGAGTGCGCGTTGGTTACGATCAGACTCTCTTGTGCCTGACGGAAGATCTCGTTCAGACGCACCGTGGCAAATCGTCCGCTGTCCAACAGATCGCGAAGCACGTTCCCCGCTCCCACCGACGGAAGCTGGTCTGAGTCACCGATGATCACGATACGCGCGCCCGGCTTGATCGCCTTGAGCAGTGCCGCCATGAGCTGATTATCCACCATGGAAGCCTCATCCACGATGATCGCATGCTCTTCCAAAAGATTGGTCTCATCACGGTGGAAGCGCATCCCATGCCCCTCCTCGCCGCCGTACTCCAACAGGCGGTGGATGGTCTTTGCCTCGCAAGAGGTAGACTCCGAAAGCCGCTTTGCCGCTCTTCCCGTGGGGGCACAGAGCGCGATTTTGAGATCCATACTCGTAAAAATATGCAACAGCGCGCGCACGACCGTAGTCTTACCCGTTCCGGGTCCACCCGTCAGCAACATCACGCCGTTTTCCAAGGCATCAAAAATTGCTTGCCGCTGGAGCGCCGCATACGCGATCCCACTTTCACGCTCCTCGCGTCGGATAAAGGAATCGATATTCGCCGTATCCATTGCGGGGCAAAGCTTATCCAAAAGAAGCAGCTTGCGCGCGATGTATTTTTCGTTTTCATAGAGTGTACGGTCATAAAGGTACTTACCGCCGCCAAAGCTGACCGAACGGATCTTTTGTGCTGCCAAAAGCGTTGCCACCGCTTCCTCAATTTGCACCTCTTCAGCCCCCAAAAGCTTTGCGGCACCCGCCACCAGCTTTTCGCGCGGCAGACACACGTGCCCGTTTTGCATGGCATTGGTATTGAGCATATATTGCACACCGCTTGCGAGTCGTTCCGGAGAATCGCTCTCCACGCCAAGCTTCAAAGCCAAACGGTCGGCGCGCTCAAAGCCGATTCCCTCGATCTCCTCACAAAGCATGTAGGGGTTGTTTTTGGCAATGTCCACAGCGCTCCCGCCCCATTTTTTGTAGATGCGGACGGTCATCGCGGCGCCAAAATGCTCACGGAAAAAAATCATTGCGGAACGAATCCCCGCCTTGTTCTTAAATTCCTCGCTGATGGCGTGCGCGCGTTTAGAGGTGATCCCGGGGATCTGCGCCAACCACTCGGGGTGGTTCTCAATGACCTCAAAGGTCTCATCCCCAAACTCATCCACGATGCGCTGTGCCGTCTTGGGACCGATCCCTTTGATCGATCCGGCAGAGAGATAGCGTAAGATCGATGCGCGGTCGGCAGGAAGCTGCTTTTCGGATTGCTCCACCTTGAATTGGCGCCCGTATTTGGGATTGTGTACCCATTTGCCGTAGACCGTGACCACGTCTCCTTCACCAATATACGGGAGCGTTCCCGTAATGGTGACCAATTCGTCCGTGTCGGTTCCGAGATCGCAAATGGCGTATCCGTTTTCTTCATTGGAATAGATCACATGCTCGATGCTACCCGAAAGCTTGATCAGTCCTGCATCATCCATCGGTCCTTGCATAAAATGTTCGTCAAAGCCTGCCATCGCGGTCTCCTTTCTTTGGTTCTATCATAAGTATATTCAGTATACCGCAAACGACAGGGAAAGTCAAGGGGAACGCGCGGGTTTGGTGAAATATTCGCAAGCGAAAACAAAGACTTCGGTGCAGTTTTCCCACCAACTACGCAGAACCAACAAAAAGGGATCAGCCTTAGAGCGTTGCTCTAAAGGACAGTTTTTCAAGAATACGGTATATCTCGAAAGAGGTATGCCGTATTTTTGCGTTTGTGGACACAAATGCAGTGCTTGTCAGGAAAAATGACAAGTGATAGATAAACATAAAAAGCCTCCCGGAAGGTAATTTTATAAAATTAACTAAATATATTTACAAATCCAGAAATTTGTGATATAATAATTGTGCCAAACGAACTTAATAATCGCGCTGATAGGTATATTTTTCTTTAAGGGATAATTATACCCTTTTTGTGCACACCATTAAACGAATCCATTTGGTAAAAATGCGACTCCCCTTTGATGTTGTAATACCTATCAGCGTATAAGTTCGTTTGGACACAACTTGGAGTTTGCGTTTTTCGGTGCGCGGCTTCGGTTGCGCACTTTTTTGTATGCTGATGGGGGATATATGAACAAGAACATTCAAGAAAAGATCATAGACATTACCGGTATTGAGCTTACGCCGGGAAAACCTACTG
>JAZQXI010000102.1:0-12083 GCA_045632805.1 Eubacteriales bacterium
CAGCCGCGAGACTGACCGCGAAGCGATTTCGGGCGTATACGATAAAATCAGAGAATCGGGCATTAGCTTGGTGGTTGCAGCTTCCAATAGCTTTAACTCCACCTATGGCTCCGAAAAGAACGGTAATTTGGGTCTTACGTCCAACCCCGACAGCGCAACCGTCGGTTCTCCTTCAACGTACAATGGCGCTCTCTCCGTGGCTTCGATCAACGGTGTTAAGACTCCGTATCTGCTTTACGGAACTACGATCATTTATTTTACCGAGTCCACTGACCGCTTTGCAGAGGAAAAGCATTTTGTGGACGAGCTTTTGGCGGATGGCGTTGAAAGCGTTGATCTCGAATACATCACCATTCCCGGCGCGGGCAGAAAAGCCGACTATACGGGAATTGATATCGCCGGTAAGATCGCTTTGGTTCGCCGCGGTACTACGACCTTTGAAGAAAAAGCAAACGTTGCGGCACAGCTTGGCGCCGTAGGCCTTATCATTTATAATAACGTCGCGGGCGAGATCAAGATGAACGTCGGAGACGCCAATGTTGCGGTTGCTTCCATCCGTCAGGATGACGGCGAGCTGCTTGCGGCACAGGGAACCGGTACGATCAGGATCAGCCGTAAGCAAACCTCGGGTCCCTTCATGTCCGATTTCTCCTCCTGGGGACCGACTCCCGACCTTGGCATCAAGCCCGAAATTACAGCGCATGGCGGTAACATTTTATCCGCGGTTCCCGGTCAGGGCTACGAGCGTCAATCGGGTACCTCTATGGCATCCCCGAATATGGCGGGTGTTGTTGCATTGCTTCGCCAGTATATTATCGAAAATTATCCTTCCGTTGCCAATGATAAGCTTGCGCTCACCGCGCTGGTCAATCAGTTGATGATGTCTACTGCGGATATCGTGCTCAATACCAATGGGCTTCCGTATTCTGTCCGCAAGCAGGGCGCAGGTCTTGCCAATCTGACCAAATCCGCCGCTACCTCTGCGTATATTCAGACTTACGATCGTGTTACGCAGGAAATCATGGATAAATCCAAGATCGAGCTTGGAGACGATCCTTCAAAGAGCGGTGTTTACACGTTGAAGTTCTCGATTGTCAACTTTGGTTCAACGGAGCTTTCCTATGATCTTTCCGCATACGTCATGACCGAGGGAGTCAGCGAAACACTGACCACCGAAGGAAAGACCACCGTCAACGAGCAAGGCTATATCCTTGACGGTGCCAAGGTAGAGATTTCTTCCGTTGCCAACGGAACGAATTCCGGCGACCGCATTACGGTAGCCGCAGGGCAGACCGCAGATGTGACCGTAACGATCACGCTCAGTGAAGCGGATAAGAAGTATCTTGACGCTTCCTTTGAAAACGGTATGTACGTAGAAGGCTTCTTGATGCTGGAAGCGGCAAAGGGAACGGAGATTGATCTGAATGTCCCGTATCTTGCATTTTACGGCGACTGGACGGTTGCTCCGATTCTTGACCTTGATTATTTCGCAACCAACGCAGACGAATTGGATGATTCGATCGATCTGTTGGACAAAACGCTTCCCGATGCATACGCGAGCCGTCCGATCGGTGGTTTGTCCGGTGACTACGTAAGCTATCTCGGTTCCTTCTATTTCCAGCAGGATCCCGCTTCTACCAATAAGATCGCGGCAGATCGAAAGTACATCTCGCTTTCCAATCAAACCGATTCCATCAACTCCTTGCGCTTTGTTTGGGCGGGTATGCTCCGTAATGCGGAGCGGATCGAGATTACGATTACCGAAGATGCCACGGGTGAGGTTGTGTTCCAAACCGTGGATCACGACATCCGTAAGGCATACGGTGATGGCGGAAGCATTTATCCCGCAAACGTCGATATCGAATTTTCCGCAATTGAAAACAATCTCAAAAACAATACGGCATATACCGTGACAATGAAGGCGTTCTTGGACTATGGAGACGGTGGTGAGGCAAATAACCTCAATAATGTTTTCGAATTCCCGCTGGTTACCGACTTCTCGGCGCCTGTTGTTACCGGCTGTGAGTTTTACACCGAATACGACAGGAATGAGAAGGAGACCCGATACTACGCCAAGATCGCGGTTTACGACAACCACTATTCTATGGGTATGCAGGTCGGCTACGTCGGCGTCGATTCTGACGGTGAAAACATTCTCAATGCTTTTGACTCCTACATTCAGCCTATATATTCTTCTTTTAATTCTACCACTTACGTTGTATATGAATTAACGGATTACATTAACGAAATCAAGAGAAATGCCAATATCCCCGGACACGAGGATACGATCACGGTAGCTTGCTATGATTACGCGCTTAATCAAGCGACCTATGAGATTGAGCTTCCCGATGAATTCAAGGATGTTTGGTTCATCGAAGAAGAAATTGTATTAAGTCCCAACGAGGTTTACACCATCAATCTCGGCGTTGAGCCTGCATCTGCTTGGGGCACGTTGTTGGATCTGTCTGTTACGAAGCCCTCGGGCAGAGAAATTGCCCGCATTGTCAACAACAAGCTTTTGGCTGTTGAATCGGGTGAATGTCGTGTACGCTTTACCGATCCTGTAACGGGAGAACAGAAATCCATTAAGGTCAAGGTTCTCGCCGAAGGGGAAGAGGGATATCAGCTGTTCGATAAGCCTGTAGTAGACGATTTCCGTTTAACAGGATACCGTACCGATAAGGCGTTCTATTATCTTTCCGCCGATGAGCGTGAGATCGGTCAAACGGGAGATGAAATCAAATTCAGCTCTGATCATTACACGCTTTCCATGTTCCCGTCGGAGGCGGTGACGCTTCGTTACGTTTGTGATGCCTATTTCCCGGATATCACGGATATCGTTTTCGAATCCGGTAACGAAAATCTCGTTACTGTAGATCAAAAAGGTAAGATTGTTGCCGTCAGCGAAGGGTTTGCTTCGGTTTCTGTTCGTGTGATGATGAATGGAAAGAGTACCTATTACTCCAAAACCATCAATATTGAGATTAAGGATCCCTTCATTACAACGGGTGCATCGTTGACGCACTATTTCGGTGCGGGTGTTGGAAACAACGGAAGCGTTGTGTTCCCAAGTGAATTGGCGATTACGGAGATCGGACAGTATGCGTTCTCCAACTTCGACTACATCGATAAAGGTCCCGAGGATGAGATTTCCGAGGAGGAGCCCGAATTCACAAAGATCTGGTATCTCGGTAACAACGATATCAAGGAGGTTGTGATTCCCGAGGGAATTAAGACCATCGGTCCGTATGCGTTTGCCAATCTGACAGCGCTTACCCGGGTGGTTCTTCCTTCCACGCTTGAGAGAATCGACTACGGCGCATTCTACGGCTGTTCCGCTTTGCAAGAGGTTGTAACGCGCGATAGCAACGGAGTGCTTCACAGCGGTTTGATTGATGCTAAATTTATCAATCGCGGTGCCTTTACGGGAACAGCTCTGCGCGGTGAAATCACGTTTGGACGCGCGGTTGCAATTGCCGACGAAGCGTTTGCCTTGAACAAATCCATCACCAAACTGAACCTTTCCAATACCACGCAGTCCATTGGTGCAGATGCATTCTATGGCAATACTTCGCTCAAGACCGTTGTTATCAATGCGGAAAAGCTGAAGCTTGGACAGTATGTGTTTGGCGGATGTGAACAGCTTGCTTCCATTCGTTTGAATGCGGCGGTCATTCCCGCCAATGCGTTTGACGGCTGTCGCTCACTCAAGGATGTAACGCTTGGTAAGGATGTTGCCGTTATCGGTGAATATGCATTCCGCGACACCGCGGTTGAGCGCTTTACGGTGCAGGACGGAAATACTGCGTTCTACGCGCAGGCATCCAAGCCGTATTTGCTCAATGCCGACGGTACCAAGCTTCTCCTGGTTGCCCCCGCGACCAAGGGCGCATTTGTATTGAATGACAGTAGCATTACGACGGTTGCTTACGGTGCTTTCTCGGGCAACAACTATATTACCTCGGTATCGATCCCGTCCGTAACAACTCTCGAGGCGTATGCTTTTGCAGATTGTGGCAGATTGAGTGAGGTCTCGCTCGGTCAGATCAAATCGCTTGGTGATTATGCATTCTACGGCACAGCATTGACCGAAATGCCTTCTTTGATCGGCTTGAACTCCATTGGTAAGTATACCTTTGCCGCAAGTGCGTTGCAGTCGGTCAATATTCCCGACGACATGATCGTTGGAGAGGGCGCATTCAGAGAATGTAAACAGCTCGCATCTGTCGTCATAGGCGACCGCGTTACGATTGGCGAAAATGCGTTCCGTCTCGACCGTGAGACCAACTTCTTTGCCGGTAGCGATACCCAAGCGCCTCCTTCTTACGAGTTGGAAAATGGCAACAAGGTTTATTACTATATCTATACTTCCGAGTTGCATCAGCTCAAGATTGGAGAAAATGTTACCATCGGTAACGGTGCTTTCTATGGTGCATCGGAGCTGAGAGAGATTACGCTTGGCACAGGCGCTGTCATTGGAAACGAGGCGTTCTACAATGCTTGCAAGCTAGAGTCCATCGATCTTTCCAAAGTCGTTTCCATCGGAAAAGGCGCCTTTACAGGTGATGTGTTGTACGATTTTGCCGATAGCAGCTATACCACGCCGGCGTTTGATACCGAAGGATATTACATCTACCGTTATTTTGCACCGCAACTGACCGCTGTCGATCTTTCTTCCGTGGAGCGTATGGGCGATGACGCATTTGCATTCTGCCTCTCCTTGGAGCGCGTTTTGCTGGGAGACGGATTGGCGGTGATTCCGGAACGTGCGTTTAACGGATGCAAGATGCTGAATACGATCAATCTTTCCAAGGTCCAAATCGTTATGGGCAATTCCTTCTGTGAAACCGCGCTGATCTCGATTGATTTGTCATCGGCAACAAAGATCGGAGAATATGCATTCGTCTACAATGAAGAATTGGAAACGGTACTTCTGGGCGATAACGCCATTCTGATCGAGGAAGGCGCGTTTGCGTACTGCACGGCGCTTGTATCGGTCAAAAATCTGAAAAACGTGACGCATGTTGGTGATTACGCGTTTGCCAATACCGATCTGACCAATGTCAATCTGATCTCCGCACAGTACATCGGTGAGTTCGCGTTCATGAAAGAGGAGCCTACCGAATTCAATGTGATCCTTGGAAATGCACTTGCAGATATCGGAGATAACCCGTTTGCCAATTGTCTGATCAAGGCATTCTCCACTACGGAAACCAAGACGGTCAACGGAAAGGATTATCCCGACGTCGTCTATACCTTTGATTTGAGCGAGAGTATTCGTGTGATCAACGGTTCGATATACCGCGTGGTTCCCAATGGATTGGAGCTGATCACCTTTGCCGGCTCTGAAAAGACTGTTCACGTGGCGGATAACACCGTCCGCATTGCCGCAATGGCATTCGCGGGCACCGATGTCTCCTATGTGATTCTTCCTTATACGGTTGCGTCCATCGGACACAAGGCGTTCTATGCGTGTGACGATCTCGCTCTTGTGAACTTCAGCAGCTATGACGCGCCGATCCTCGAAGAGGAGTACGACATCAATTATTATCTCTCGGGTGAGAATCTTCCCGCAACGGGTGAGTTCCTGTTCAGCACGGTGAACGGTGAGGTGCTTTACGAGGGCTTGGGTATTGTTCCTTACTTTATGTGGAATGCAACCAGCCTTCCCACCAACATCTTCTATGGAGCGAACTTTATTGACTATGTGGGTCATATGGAGCCTTCCATTGTGATGGTGCGTCCCGTTAACGGACAAAACTATGATTCCTTTATCTTTAACCAATACTTCAATCTTTGGATTGACGGCGCAGCGGCTGCGGACGATATCACATTGGCTGCGATCGCGGCGATCAATGCGCTTCCCGAAAATATTACCCTCGAGGATGAGGAATTGGTGATCTTTGCGCGTCAGGCGTATGATAAGATCATTTCCCTGGAGCAGCGTGCATTGGTTACCAACTATGCAAAGCTGGAAGAAGCGGAAGAGCGAATCAAGAATTTGAAGTACTTGGCAGGCGAGGATGAAAAGGACGAAGCGCAAAAGCCCGAAGGCAATGGCGATGCGTCGGTTGATTCTGCCGAGGATGTTCCTGTTCTTTTCTACATTCTTGCAGGTGTTGCTGCGGCTGCGGTTGTCGCACTGATCATTGTTTTGATCGTCACTTGCGCAAAGCAGAAGAAGGAAAAGAAACAATTGCAGGAAAAGATTCTTTCTATGAGACAAGACAACGTCAAGATCGTAGCTTCTGCGATCAAGGTGTATGAACACCGCCAAAAGCACAAGCTGACTGTGATCGAGAAAGACCGTTCATCGCGTCAGTAAGCTGATTGGAGGAAAACAAATGAAGAAAAAAATACTGTTACTGATCTCATTGATCCTTCTTTTGGGAGCAGTTGTCTGCATCTCATCCTGTTCCGAATCTCTTTATGCGGAAAAGGGAGAAGAGGGCTATAACGTTGGCATCCGCTTTGATGCCAACGGTGGACGTCTCAAAGGCAAGGAAAACGTAGACGTTGTTGAGCTATTCAACCCCAATTCCGGTGTGGAAGGGGAAAACGGGATGCGCGAGATTAAGCTTCTTGACCCCGACGACCCCAGACGAGGCGACGGAATTCTCTCTGCAGACAAGACCAACTGTTTTTTGGCAGGGTGGTACCGTGAGCGCCACGAAATCACCGATGCCAACGGAACTGTTACCGGATATAC
Source organism: Eubacteriales bacterium (assembly GCA_045632805.1). Taxonomy (GTDB): domain Bacteria; phylum Bacillota; class Clostridia; order Oscillospirales; family CAG-272; genus UMGS1865. The sequence goes on from JAZQXI010000102.1 coordinate 6,710, forward strand.
GTATTCCGGAAAGTGGGATTTTGATAAGGATACCGTCAGCGTCGATCCCAACGGCACTTATGATCCGGAAGATCCGATTATGACGCTGTACGCAGCATGGATTCCGTACTTTGAGTATGAATTTTATGCGGTGGACGACAGCGGAAAGCCTGAATTGATCGGAACGCAGAATTTGATCAATCTGTCGCTTCCAACCTGGAATTCCGACACGGGTGCTATGAATTACAACGATTTCATCAAGCTTGACGGAAAGACCTTTGACTCTGCATATTACGATGCCGCATTGACACAGCCGATCGACAGTGATATCCATGCGGAGAGTGCATATGTGAATGTTGAAAACGGTACGCCTAAGACCGATACGATCAAAATCTACACCAAATGGCTTGACGGCGAGTGGTTTAAGATCCATACCGCCGAGCAATTTGTAAAGAACAGTGCCGTTTTGGAAAACAATGTCCTGGTCGGCAATTACATCATCTGCGATGATCTTGACTTTTCCGACGTGGAGTGGGAGCTGTTGCTTTCCTTCCGTACCTTTGCGGGAACCATCCAAGGCGAGGATGCGGACAAGATTTATCGGTTTTCCAATATTTCGGTTTCTCAATTGTCATCCAATAACAACAGTACCACCAGAGGCTTGTTTGGTGCTTTGGGTGAAAATGCCGTGATCCGCGGTATCAGCTTTGAAAACGTCACGTACACCGTTAACACATCCTACAAACTGAATCTTCCCACCTTCTTTGGACTTTTCGCAGGACAGAGAAGTGAGGGAGCAACGTTGGAAAACGTTACGGTCAACGGTACGTTGAAGTTTACGGGAACGATGGATGCCGCCAATGCAGACCTTTATACCGTGGGCAAGCTCTTTGCGCTTGGCAACGCAGATGATATCGACATTTCGGAAATCCGGTGCGTTGTAGACGAGGGGTGCGATGCAGAGCTTGAGATCGATGAGGAAAGCGGCTCTGTTACCGTTTCAACAGGAAATCATTAAGGAGGGAAATAAATCATGAAGAAACAAATGTTCAAACGCGTCATCTCCGCGCTTCTTTGCGTTGTGATGTGCTTCGGGAGCCTTTTGACTCTGTGGGGATGTGGAGGAACCCCGGAAGAGGGCGGCGGAAGCAAGACCAAACCCGATGCGCTGGTTGTTATGACCGAGGAGTTGGACGGTCTCTTTAATCCGTTCTATTCCACCACCGCAAACGACTCTACCATTGTGGCAATGACCCAGATCGGTATGCTCTCTACAGGTACCGACTCCAAAGGTGACGTTATTGTCGCATACGGTGATAAGGAAGCGGTTGCCGTTAAGGATTATGAATCCGTCTATGATAAGGCAACCAAGACCACGACCTACAATTTCGTTATCAAGAACGGCATTAAGTTCTCTGACGGTAAGCCGTTGACAATCAATGATGTCTTGTTCAATCTCTACGTATACCTGGATCCCGTTTATACCGGTTCTTCCACCATGTATTCTACTGATATTCAAGGACTTCAGGCATACAGAACCCAGAAGGCGGGTGCCGATGACAATGCCGATGAGGAGTTGACTTCCAGTGCAAACAGCATGGCAAAGGACCGTATCGACGAGCTTAAGAACGTATACAAGACCCTCAAAGATGCGAAAAAGGATACCGATTATTCCGCAATGAAGGCGGCAATTCAGTCGCACTCTCTTTCCAGTGGTTATAAGAATGCGGTTTCCGCTGATCCGAGCAGTGTCACCAACGCACAGCTTCTCAAGGATTATGACTATATTCTGAAGCTGTTTAAGGAAGAGTTGGAGCGTGACTACGACGGCGCAGCAAGCAACTTTGCGGATGTTGAGCCTTACAAGTCCTACAAGGCTTTGGACTTTACCGATCCCATTGTAGCATTCATGATGCTGTGGGATTTCGTGGAGTTGACCTATCCCAAGGAAGGCGGCAAGCCAGATATGAGCCGTATCGAGAAGCACTACTTGAAATACGGAACCAATATTGACACCAAGGAAGAAGCGATTCAGCTCGTTTACGATACTTGGGTAGAGTCCTACTTTGACATTATCATCAGCGGAAGTGAGTCTGCAAACAAGGTTCGTAACGAGTATGCCGCAAACGTAATGCAGATCATGCTGCAGGGTAGCCGCGGCGATGACGGTAAGCTTGCTGTTCCTAACATCAGCGGCATCAAGTCTCTGTCTCACAACAGCGATCTGACCTCTATCAAGGTCAACGGCACCAACTATAACATCGCGCAGGCGCACAACGCCGACGGTACTGTTAAGAATGCCAACGAGTATGACGTTCTGCAGATCACCATCAACGGAGTTGACCCCAAGGCGATTTGGAACTTTGCGTTTGTTGTTGCACCTCAGCACTACTATGCAGAGGGCTATTCCGTAAATATTGACAACAACAATTTCGGTGTTGAATTTGCTTCCTTTGACTTCATGAAGAACGTCATTCAATCCAAGAACCGTGTTCCCATGGGCGCAGGTCCTTACATGGCGACGAATGCGGCAAACGAATCTAACCCCAAGGGTACGGAGTTCTATGCAAATAATGTCGTGTATTTCAAGGCGAATCCGCACTTTATGATGGGCAAGGCAAAGATCGAAAAGCTTCGTTACCAGGTTGTAAGTTCCGCAAACGCGCTCAGCGCGCTGGAGAGCGGCTCCGTACACTTTGTATCTCCTCAGTTTACGCAGAACAATATCGATAAGATTTACAGCCTTGAGAGCAAGGGTATCAAAAAGCTGTCTACCGACCAGCTCGGTTACGGTTATATCGGTATCAATGCGGGAAAGATCACCGACATCAATCTTCGTAAGGCGATCATGAGTGCAATGGATATCAGCTTGGCGCTCAACTACTATCAGACGGGTACAGCAGAAAACATTTATTGGCCGATGTCCACTGTCAGCTGGGCATATCCGAAGGATGCAAGCGGAAAGCCTGACCGCGACAATGGCAGAACCTATCCCGCGCTGAAATTCTCTGATGAAGAAGCAAAGAAGAATATTAAAAAGTACATGGGCTATGCGACCTACAATGAATCCGATCTTGAGATCAAGTTTACGATCGCAGGCGCAAACATGACCGAGCATCCCGCATATCTGGTGTTCCAGAAAGCCGCACAGCTTCTGAACGAATGCGGATGGAATATCGAGGTCGTTCCGGACGTACAGGCACTCACCAAGCTCAGCACAGGCTCTCTTGAGGTTTGGGCGGCAGCATGGGGAAGCACCGTAGATCCCGATATGTATCAGGTTTACCACAAAGATTCCACAGCAACCAGCACCCTTGCTTGGGGATACAACGTCATTGTTGACAATGATGAGTATCAAGAAGAAAATCAGATCATTGATGCGCTCAGCGAATTGATTGATCAGGCGCGCGAAACCGAAGATCGCAACACGCGTAAAGGTCTCTACAAGCAGGCAATGCAAAAGGTTTTGGATCTTGCAATCGAGCTTCCCGTATATCAGCGTGACGTTCTTTATGCATACGATTCCAATGTGATTAAGGAATCCTCGCTTCCCGCGCAGAATGAACTCAATCCTTACACCTCTCCTCTGGATCATATCTGGGAAATCGAATTTGCAGATTGAGAGGAAGGACTCTCGGAGTAAATTATGTTAAAGTATATTATTAAGCGGCTTGCCCTGTCCGTTTTAATTCTGTTGGGCGTATCATTGATCATCTACGTGTTGATCAGATGCATGCCGAACGACTTCATCACGGATAAGGTCAACGCCATGAATCAGGGCGGCGCAACGGTCTCACAGGAGACCGTTGACGCCATGTACAAAAGCTACGGTCTTGAGCAGATTCCCGATGACGCAAGCTTTTTTGAAAGTGCAACGATCATCGTAAGAGGGTACTTTAACTGGATTGGTTCGATCTGTCGCTTGGATTTCGGACAGAGCTTTATCGACGGTGAAAACGTTGTTGACAAGATCGTCAATAACATGGGCGTATCCTTTGGAATTGCATTGATCGCGACGATCTTTGAGTTTATCATTGCGATTCCGTTGGGCATCACTGCGGCAAGACATCAGTATTCCTTGCGCGATTACATCGTTACCATTTTCGTTATGATCGGTATCTCCTTGCCCGCGTTCTTCTTTGGGCAGGTGTTGAAGGATCTGTTTGCCAATAAGCTTGGTTGGTTCCCGCCCTCGGGACTGATCAACGCGACGGTGGACTACGATAGCTTTTGGGATGCGATTCTCGACTATGTAAGCCACCTATTTATCCCGATTTTGACCGTTGTGATCCTGAGCATCGGCGCGCGTATGAGAATGACGCGAACCAATATGCTTGAGGTCTTGAATTCGGATTATATCCGCACTGCGCGTGCAAAGGGACTCAAGGAAAAGACCGTTATTTATAAGCACGCTTTCCGTAACACGATGATTCCGCTCGTCACAAGCTTGGCGGGACTTCTTCCGTCGCTTTTCTCGGGTGCGATCATCACCGAGCAGGTGTTTGACCTGCCGGGTATCGGTAATATTGCTTATGATGCAATGATGCGTGCGGACATTCCGTTTATCATGGGTTACAATATGTTTCTGGCATTGCTCAGTGTCATCGGTGTCCTTTTGTCCGACCTGATGTACGCTGTGGTTGACCCCAGAGTCAAGCTCAAGTAAGGGGGGGAAGCATATGACAAAGCATATCGAAAACGAAGCAATCAAGCAGGCGGTAGTGCCTGCCGAAGCACAAAGCAACAATACGGCGGCAGATGAGCCACTCGATAAAAACGTGCGGCTGATGTCTCCCACCAGTATGGTTTTGCGTCGCTTTTTCCGCTCTAAATTGAGCATTATCGGTCTTTTGATGGTCTTGGGGCTGTTCCTCTTCTGTTGGGTAGGACCCTTGGTTTATACCAAATGGGAGTCGGGAGAGGCGGATTATTCGGGAAAGATCAAATATTCCGCAATTCCGATCACGTACGAAGAGAACGGTGTTACTTACACATACTATCAGATTGACGAATCCTATGAAACTCTCAATGCACTTGCCGAGCCGAGCGAGGATCATCCGCTTGGCACCGATAAAGCGGGAAGAGACGTGTTGGCTCGTTTGATGACGGGCGGACAGATTTCTCTGACAGTCAGCTTTATCGCGGTGTTTGTGGTTACGCTTCTCGGTGTCGTGTTTGGTGCCATTGCGGGATATTCGGGTGGCGCCGTTGATACGGTCATCATGAGAATTTGTGATATTCTGATGTGTTTGCCCGGTTTTCCGATCCTTTTGATCGTCGGTATGGTGATCGAATCATGGGGAATCGGTTTGGAACACAAGATCTATTACTTGATGGCATTCTTGGCGCTGATCTCTTGGTCGGGTACGGCACGCCTTGTCCGCGGACAGATCCT
>JAZQXI010000103.1:0-5122 GCA_045632805.1 Eubacteriales bacterium
ATGGGCAAAAAGCTTGCCGCCGATGACGATTGTATCGTGCTTGATGTCAAATGCGGAAGCGGCGCGTTTATGAAAAGCCCCGAGGATAGCCGTGCTTTGGCGGAGCTGATGGTGGACATCGGTAAGCGTGCAGGCAAAAAAATGTGCGCGATGATCACCGATATGGATTCTCCCTTGGGCTATGCCATCGGTAACTCCTTAGAGGTTGCCGAGGCGGTTGACACCTTGTGCGGAAAAGGCCCCGAGGATCTGACTGCGCTGTGCGTGATGCTGGCATCCCGTATGTTGGCTTTGGCGGGGCGTGGAACGCTTGCAGAGTGTGAAGCCGATGTGCGCCGCGTCATTGCGTCGGGCGAAGCATTGGAGACGCTCGTGCGTATGGTAGACGCGCAAGGCGGCGATTCCTCTTACATCCGCGAGCCGGAACGCCTTTTGAACGCCAAGTATTGCCACGACGTGTGCGCTGTACGGGATGGCTACATCTCTGCGATCAACGCAGAAGGGTATGGCATTGCAAGCCTGCTTCTCGGAGCGGGACGCAATACCAAGGAGGACAAGATCGATCTTTCCGCGGGTATCCGCATGTGCGCAAAGCCCGGTGATTTTGTCAAGGCGGGAGATGTCATTGCGCGCCTTTACACCACCGACAGAAAGGATCGCTTCGATGCGGCGGCAGAACAGCTGTTGACGTCTACCTCGTTCTCGGATGAGGCACCCGAAAAGCGTCCGTTGGTGTTGGATATTGTTGAATAAATAAAAAAAGGCAGTCGTTCCATGCGAGCGGCTGCCAACTTGCTGACAAAGGAGTTAGTGCTTTCATTTTGAGAAAAAGTTTTCGCCCGCCTTTTTCAAAAGGCGGCGCAGTGGAGGCTGCGGAAGCCTCCTCGCCCTCCGCAGAGGGCGAAATTCTCTTTGCGGCGTTCTCTTTTGCAAGCTTTTCTCTTGCGCCTCCTTCCCGCAAGAGAAAAGCGGCTAAGTCGTTTGTGGTGTTTGACAAACTGTTGCTTTTCAAACAGGGGCACAGTTGCCCGACAGTCGTTCTATGTGAACGGCTGTCTTTTTTTACAAAACCTCTTGACAAAATAAATGGATAGGTATATAATAACAATTGAACAACTGTTCAAATGTTATATAAAGGAGAACAAACATGAAAAAGACTTATGCGATCGAGGTGGATTGCGCGAATTGCGCAAACAAAATGGAGCTGGCGGCTCAAAAGACCGAGGGCGTGAAAAACGCCAGCGTCAATTTTATGATGCTGAAGATGCAGGTGGAGTTCGAAGAGGGAGCAGATCCCGAAAAGGTGATGAAGCAGGTCCTCAAAAATTGCAGACGCGTCGAGTCGGATTGCGAGATCTTTTTCTGAGTACGAGGCGCAAAGATGAGCAGAAAACAAAAAAAGATGCTGATCCGCATCCTGATTGCCGCGGCGTTGATGGTGATCCTTCTTTGCCTGCCGCTTACGGGATGGGTGCGCTTTATGGCGTTTATGTTGCCGTATCTTTGCGTGGGATACGATATTCTGATCAAGGCGGGCAAGGGGATCATCTCGCTCCAACCCTTTGACGAGAATTTTCTCATGGCAGTGGCAACAGTTGGCGCGATCGTGTTGCAGGAATACACCGAGGGCGTTGCGGTCATGCTGCTCTACCAAATCGGGGAGCTGTTCCAAAGCTATGCCGTTGGAAAAAGCCGCCGCAGCATCAGCGCCTTGATGGATATCCGCCCGGATTCCGCCAATTTAGAAATGGAAAACGGAGAAATCGAAGAGTGTGACCCCGACGACGTGCCGATCGGCAGTATCATCGTGGTACGCCCCGGGGAAAAGATCCCGATCGACGGTGTGGTCGAGGAGGGGGAATCTACTCTGAATACCGTGTCTCTCACAGGCGAGAGCATGCCAAGAGCGGTGAAAGCCGGCGAGAGCGTTATCAGCGGATGCGTCAATCTGACGGGGCTTTTGCGCGTTCGTACCACCAAAGCGTTCGGAGAATCCACGGTGTCCAAAATTTTGGATCTGGTGGAGAACGCAAGCTCCAAAAAATCCCGTTCCGAGCATTTTATCGCAAAATTCGCACGGATCTACACCCCTGCGGTCTGCTTTTCGGCGTTGGCGTTGGCGATTCTGCCGCCGATCGTTCGGATGTTCTTCCTTTCCGCAGAACCCGCATGGGGCGAGTGGATCTATCGCGCGCTGACCTTTTTGGTCATCAGCTGTCCTTGCGCATTGGTCATCAGCGTACCGCTTACCTTTTTTGCGGGAATCGGCGGTGCGAGCCGTATGGGTGTTCTGATCAAAGGCTCCAACTACATCGAGACGCTTTCCAAGGTCAAGGTTGTCGCGTTTGACAAAACGGGAACGCTGACCTGCGGTGTTTTTGCGGTAGAGTCGGTCTATTCCGAGGGAATAGACGAGAACACGCTCTTGGAATACGCCGCGGCTGCGGAGCGTTATTCCACGCACCCGATTGCCGAGAGCTTGAGAGTAGCGGCGGGAGCGCCCTTGGAGGCAAGACAGGTCACCTCGGTTCGAGAGGTGAGCGGAGAGGGCGTTGAGGCTTTGGTGGACGGTACTCCCGTTGCGGTCGGCAATGCGAAAATGATGCGGCGCATGGGGGTGAAGCCGCGCGACATTGCAGAGATCGGAAGCGTGGTACATGTTGCGATAGGAGGCGTTTACCAAGGCGCGATTTTGGTTTCCGACCGTGTCAAGCCGCATGCGAAAGAGGCGTTGCAGGGGCTGGAAAAGATCGGTATTTCGCGTACCGTGATGCTGACGGGAGACAGCCGTGTGACGGGTGATGCGGTTGCGGAGTCGCTGGGGATCAATGAGGCATTGTGCGAGCTGTTACCGCAGAATAAGCTGGAAGAGGTCGAGCGGATGCTGACAGAAAAGCCCAACTGGGCGGCGCTTGCCTTTGTGGGAGACGGTATCAACGACGCGCCCGTGCTATCCCGTGCCGACGTTGGTATTGCGATGGGAGCAATGGGAGCGGATGCGGCAATTGAGGCGGCGGACGTGGTTTTGATGGACGATGATCCCATGCGTCTTGTCGGCGCCATCGGGATCGCGAAAAAGTGTTTCCGCATCGTTTATCAGAACATTGTGTTTGCGCTTGGCATTAAGCTCGTCTGCCTTGCGCTCGGCGCGTTTGGCTATGCCAACATGTGGCTTGCGATCTTTGCGGACGTGGGCGTTATGGTTTTGGCGGTGCTCAACGCCATCCGCGCTATGAAATATCACGGATAAGGAGAAGGATCGATATGAATGACAAAAAAATGGTCTGCTGCGAGAGGGAGGAGCATGAGGAGCTTCTCGCGCTTGTTGCCGCAACGATGCCGGAGGAGACCAAGCTCTACGAATTGGCGGAGCTGTTCAAAGTGTTCGGTGACTCGACGCGTATGCGGATTTTGTTTGTGTTGTTTGAGGCGGAGGTCTGTGTTTGCGACCTTTCACGCGCGCTGAACATGACGGTTTCGGCAATTTCCCATCAGCTCAAGATCTTAAAGCAGAACAAGCTGGTCAAGAGCCGCAGAGAGGGAAAGTCGGTCTTTTATTCGCTTGCAGATGCTCACGTGCGCACCATCATCAGCCAAGGCATGGAGCACGTGGAGGAGTAAAAAAGAGGCTGTAGAAAAAACTACCGTTTTTTGTCAGCTTAACGAAAGTTTTCGCCCGACTTTTTCAAAAGGCGGCGCGGTGGAGAACTGCAAAAACTCCCTACGGGAGTTGAGAGATTGGATAAATCCAATCTCCCAGCCTTCCTCGCCCGTCGCAACGGGCGAAATCTCCCCCAAAACGGCGCTTTCTCTTTTGCCAAGCTGCAATTGCTTGCAATTGCGGCTGAGCTTGCGAAGCCTCTTCTCATTTGCGCCTTTTTGCTCAAAGAGAAAAGCGGTATAAACGAATTTCTGCAAATTAACAAACTGCATGCCTTTGGTCTACAAGCTGAGAGGCTGTTGCAACCGTAACGTTGCAACAGCCCCTTACTGTTTACTTTTATTCTCCCACCTCGGAGAAGTAGTCCTCCCACATGCCGGATTCTTCCATCATGTCCATGTATTCTTCGTAGAATTCGTCATCGGCAATCAGATCGCGCATCATGGCTTCAAATTCCTCGGGCGTGATGGTTGATGCCCAAATATCAAAGGCGAGCAACATCAAAAAGAGGAGAAGCGCAAGGATTCCGAGAATCAGTCCCGCGATTGCCATGCCGTGGAATTTGCCCGTGGTGGTCTTGGTCAGGATTGCGAACACGATCGCAAGGACACCAAGAAGCCCCGAGACCCAGTAAAAGATGCCGCAACAGCAACAGCACAAACAAACTCCGACAATGCCAAGCACCATAGATGCGATGGCAAAGCCCTTGCCGCTTTTTTGCGGTGCGTCATTGGGGATGGTGTTAAAGCCCGATCCCTCGTAGGGAGTATAGTTGAAATCGTTGTTCAAAGCAAGACCTCCTGTTTTCGATTTTCTTTCTTTCATTTTATCATAATTGTTCCCCTTTTACAATCCTTTTTTCAAAAAAACAGGAAAAATATGAGAAAAATCTTTTCAAGCGCCCGCCTTTGTGGTACAATAATAGAGAAGTGTGACGAAAGGGGGGGATTGCATGAAAAAAACGTGGGAACGGCGGATTTTTTTGATCTGCCACGGTGTGATCCTTCTCGGAGTCGCGCTGTTTCCGCTTTATCGCTATCTGACCGATCGCTTGCCACCGCTTTTGACAGGGTGTGTGATTTACGATCGACTGTTTTTGTATTGCCCCGTTTGCGGCGGAACACGAGCGGTGGAGGCACTTTTGCGATTTGATCTGATATCAGCGCTTTGTTTGAACGCATTCGTCACCGTTTGCATTTTTACAGCGTTGGTGCTGGACTGCATGGCATGGGGGCGATTCGTACAAAAAAAGAGCCCATTGTTCCGCATCAGCCCGTGGTTTTGGATCGTGATGGCGGGGACTTTGATCTTATACACGGTTTTGCGGAATCTTTTGATGGTCGTGTGGGGAATGGATCCCACGGGAGACCTCGGCGCCTTTTGGCGGGCAATCAGAGGATAACAAAAAAGGTGTGCGAAAAACGATTCGCATTTGGGACACCCTTTTTTATTTTTAAATAT
>JAZQXI010000104.1:0-8501 GCA_045632805.1 Eubacteriales bacterium
ACGTCGGTCTTTGCCGCCATTTCCTCGGGCGTCAAGCGCGTAATCTCACGAAGCTCGCGGATACGCTCCGCCATCTCCTTGATCTTATAGTCCAAGCCGCTCATTTGTTTCATCTTACACTCTCCGTTTCCGGGACGACAGAAGGCACCCGTCCCAAAGCAAAATCAACCTTGAGACGAGTGCCTGTTAACACCCGCGGTACCACTCAAATTGCGGAAAGCTCCGCCTCTCTTGAAGCCAAACAGCCTCTATGCATTTACGCAGCAATCACGGAAAGGGTCTACTTGGCATCTGCCGTTCTTCCTTTCGGCTCGGAAGCTACCGACGCGAGCATTTACCCATTGGCTTGCACCCACCGCCAACTCTCTGCAAGGCACATTATGTCCGCATCCTCTTCGTCAAGGCCTTTTATAAAAATATATAAGTTATTTTATCACAGCTTTGGATATTTGTCAATACTTTTTTCGATTTTTTTATACAAACTCATTCGCCATATCGGTCTTTTAGGATCTGTTTCATGACCTGAACGGCAAACGCCGCTTCTTCTTTGGCAAAGTTTTTTCCAAAATGGGAAAGAACCACCTCCAAATTATAAACATCGGCATACCCAACTTCATCCAACGCATCCATTACGGCGTTCCAATCAATACATCCCGTCATGGGAATCTTGTGCTGATCGGTCATGGTGTCGTTATCGTGCAGATGCAAAACCGCAATGCGGTCTCCAAGCATCCGAATCGCTTGCTCGGGTCGGGGGTTATCGTTGTAGCGCAATGCCTTGTTGGTGTGTCCCGTATCCATGCAAACACGGAACCAATCCTTCCATTCCCCGCTCGCAACGATACGCTCATAGGCATTCAAAAACTCTTTCATATTACCGAAAAAGTCGCAACACCCTTTCCCCGTGGCATCTCCAAACGTCTCGGTGGCAACGACCACACCGTTCTCGCGTGCGTAAGGAAGAATCCGCAGATACATATCGTCGTTGAGCGCGTGCATCAGCTTGGGATCTGCATCCTCCCCCATGAAAATGGTGGTTACCGTGTGGAAAACACAGTAGCGTGCCCCAAGTGCCGCCGTGGCGATACAATCCAAACGCGCGTTTGTGATCAACGCATCATCCTCGTCGGGAAGATTCCGAAATCCCGTTCCTCTGCCGTGTGTCTGGAAGATCTCCAGCCCCAATGATGCGGCATAGTCACGCAGCTCGGCAAAATAGGATCGGATCTCCTCCTCTGTACGTGCGTAAAGGTTTCCCGCCTTGCGGTAATCGTACGCATCGCAAAGATTGAAGTCGATCGCATCCGCTCCAATCTCTTGTGCGATCTCGATCGCACGTCGGTCACCGTAAAGCTTTTGCAAATCAAAGGTTGAAATGCCGACTTTTCGTTTCATTGAGGCTGTTTCCTTCCATATATTTATTTAGAGCTTATTTCTCTGGATCTTTCCGCTGATGGTTTTGGGCAGTTCATCGCGGAACACGACGATACGGGGATACTTGTAAGGCGCCGTATGCTCCTTAACATAGGTCTGTATCTCCTTTTTGAGCTCCTCTGTAGGCTCTGTCCCCTTGGTCAGCACGATGGACGCCTTGACGACCTGACCTCTAACCTCGTCGGGAGCGGCGGAAACACCGCACTCAAGCACGTAAGGCAGCTCCATAATGACACTTTCGATCTCAAAGGGACCGATGCGGTAGCCCGAGGACTTGATGACGTCATCCACACGTCCGACGTACCAATAAAATCCGTCCTCATCACGCCATGCGGTGTCACCTGTGTGATACATGCCGTTATGCCAGACCTCCGCGGTCTTTTCGGAGTTGCGATAGTAGCCGGCAAAGAGTCCGCAAGGAACTTTTTTGTCGGTGTGAACCACGATCTCGCCCGTTTCACCGTCCGCAACGGGATTGCCGTCGGGATCAACGATATCCACATCGTAAAGCGGCACGGGCTTACCCATAGATCCCAGCTTATGCGTTCCGCCGATAAGATTTGCAATGGTCAAGGTCAATTCGGTCTGACCAAAGCCCTCCATGATCTGAAGACCGGTTGCGTTTTCGAATTGGCGATAAACCTCGGGATTGAGTGCCTCTCCCGCCGTGGTCATGTGCTTGATAGAGGAAAGATCGTATTTGGAAATGTCCTCTTTGATCATCATGCGCAGCATCGTGGGAGGCGCACAGAAGGTCGAAATGTTATATTTTGCAAACATGGGAAGGATATCCGATGCCGAGAAACGATCGAAATCGTAGGTAAAGACCGATCCCTCGCAGAGCCATTGACCGTAGAGCTTACCCCACAGCGCCTTTCCCCATCCTGTTTCGGAAATGGTGAAATGCAGGCTTCCGTCACTGACACCGTGCCAATATTTTGCGGTGATATAGTGTCCAAGCGGATATTTATAGGTATGCGCCGCGATCTTGGGATATCCCGTGGTTCCCGACGTGAAGAACATCAGCATCAGATCGTCGCCTGCGGGCGGATCCTCGGTACGCTAGAAATGCGTGCTGTAAAGTCCGTATTCCTCGTCAAAATCTCTCCAGCCGTCACGCTTGCCGCCGACCAGCACCTTGGTTGTGAGCATCGGGCAGTTCTCTTGCGCCAGATCAACCTGATGGGCAACGTCACCGTCTGCGGTACAGATGATCGCGCTGATCTCAGCCGAGTCAAAACGGTACTCAAAGTCATGCTGTTGGAGCTGATTGGTTGCGGGAATCGCGATAGCACCCAGCTTGTGGAGCGCAACCATTGCAAACCAGAACTGATAGTGACGCTTGAGAACCAGCATGACGCGGTCTCCCTTTTTGATGCCCAAAGCTTTGAAATAGTTTGCACACTGAGCAGAGGCACGCTTCATATCCCTGAAGGTAAAGCGGCGTTCGACCTTGTTTTTGTCGATGTGCAGCATTGCCAGCTTGTCGGGCTCTTTTTTAGCGATGGCATCCACAACGTCAAAACCAAAGTTAAATTTATCATCATCGTGGAAATCGATGCTCTTGAGCAATCCGTTTTCATCCTCGACCGTATCGATAAAGTGATCGCAGACCAGCTCTTTGTTTTGGGTGCGCGTTGGGATCAGCGTGTCACGTACAACGGTTTCGGTCTCGTTTTCACCCGGAAGGACAACTGCGACGAACAAGCAATCCACGCCGTCCACCGCAACCATACCGTGAGGAGTGGAGCTGTTATAATAGATGCTGTCGCCCTCTCCCAAATACTCGACGTTGTCACCGATCTGCACCTTGAGTCTGCCCTTCATAACGAAGTCAAACTCTTGTCCCGAGTGTGTTGCCAGATGGATGGGCTTATTTTGAAGCGCAGGATTATATTCGTAGCGCACCCAATAGGGTTCAGCGATCTTTTTGCGGAACATGGGAGCAAGGTTGGAAATCTCAATGCCATCCTCCTTTGCCGTACGCTGTCCCTGACCGCGACGGGTCACGGTATAAGACGACAGATGTGCGCTACGGCCTTCCAAAAGATCCGTAATTCCGACGCCAAACGCCAAGGAACATTTATGAATGAAGGAGAACGGAAAATCCAGTTCTCCGTTTTCGTATTTGCGATATTCCTCGACCGACACTTCGGTCTTCTCCGCCATCGTTTCTTCGCTAAACTCAAAGATCTCGCGCATTTCGCGAATTCGAAGCGCAACCTCCCGCAGTTTTTCGGTTTCGATGATCGACATTGCTTTTTCCTCCTTATGTATAATTTTAAAAAAAGATAAACCCGTCTCAAAGTTGTTTCTTTGAGACGGGTGAATAAACACTCGCGGTACCACTCAAATTGCGGTAACATTACCGCCACTCTCGGAATCAGACAATTCCTATGCCTTGACGCAGCAATCACGGGAGCACTCTACTCAGACAGATCCTTTGGAGCCTCCGGCTCGGAAGTGATGGGTACTTGAGCATTTACATGATCGGATCGCACCGTTCCCGACTCTCTGCGCACGCGCCTGCTCGACCTTCTTCGTCATCGCCTTTATTTTATGAAGATGTGCCTATTATAGCACTGCAAAATAGATTTGTCAATAGCTTTTTTGAATTTTTTCAGATTTTTTGTTGGGGGAGAAACTTCTTGAAAGAAGTTTCTCCCCCATACCCCCTCTTCAAGAACTTTCACTGCACAATAGATATCTACCCTCATTTTAAAATTCACAATGCATTTCCTGCTTTGGTTTTGTATGCAGTGAAAGCTGTTTATGCAATACAAATCTTCTTGCGCTCAAGCTTTAGAGCGCAGACCGAGCGATCGCTCCCGCTAGCGGCTAGGGACCCACGACCCTATCCGCTCACCAAAGTTAGTGATACGGAGATCGGTGGCCCTGATATACATGTAGTAAAAGTCCTTGAAAGGGGTGCGGGGGAACTTCTTTCAAGAAGTTCCCCCGCAAAAAGATTGATTCTATCTCAATCGCAATTTTCCCAGTTATGGTAAACGTCCATGACGTCGTCATCCTCTTCGAGCTTTTCGATCAGGAGATTCATGAACTTGATATCATCCTCGCTCTCAAGCGTCACAGAGGTGGAAGCCTGCTTGGTCTTTTCAGCAGAAAGGATCTCGTAACCCGCGTTTTTCAGATCCTCCTGAATGCTGTAAACATCATCGGGTTCGGTAGTGACGATGAAAACGTCGCCCTCTGCCTTGAAGTCTGCAGCGCCTGCCTCCAAAGCCTGCTCCATCAGCTTATCCTCGTCAACATCGCCGTCCTCGTTGTTGATAACGATCTCGCCAACATCGGTAAAGAGGTAGCTCACGCAACCGGTCTGACCCATGTTGCCGTGGTATTTGGAGAAGTAGGAGCGGACGTTGCCCGCGGTACGGTTGCGGTTGTCGGTGGTGGCGGTGACGATGACGGCAACACCTGCGGGACCGTAGCCCTCGTATGCAACCTCTTCGTAGGATTCGCCCGTAGAGCCCATTGCCTTTTTGATGCAACGCTCGATGTTATCGTTGGGAACGTTGTTTGCCTTTGCCTTCTGGATCAGGTCACGCAGCTTGGAGTTGGAAACGGGATCTCCGCCTCCCTCCTTGACTGCTACAGTGATCTCCTTACCGATCTTGGTAAAGATCTTACCTCTTGCGGCATCGGTCTTTTCTTTCTTGTGCTTGATATTCGCCCATTTGCTGTGTCCGGACATGGTATCTATTTCCTTTCAATATTTAAATACAAATTAAACCTTTTCGGTCTTTTTGAGGCAGATCAGATCGAATGCGTTACCAAGAACGATCTTTGCGGCCTCCGTGAGCTTGATGCGCGACGCGCGCACCTTGGGATCCTCTGCTGTGAGAATCGGGCAGTTGTGGTAGAAGCGGTTGAACGCCGCCGCAACGTCAAGAATGAAGCGCGTGATATAGCTGGGTTCATAATCCGCAATCGCGGCGCAAACGCGCTCGCCAAAGCGGCACAGGGTTTTAAGAAGGGTTGCTTCCTCCTCGGTAGTCACACTGAGCTCATCCGATGCAACCTCTCCTGCGCGAGAGAGCACCGAGCAAGCGCGTGCATAGGTATACTGCACGTAGGGACCCGTGTTTCCGTCAAAGCTGAGCGCTTCCTCCATGACAAAGTTAATATCCTTCATGCGGTTATTGGTAAGATAGTAGAATACGATCGCGCCAACGCCGATCGCCTCTGCGACCTCGTCCTTGTTTTCGAGGTTGGGATTCTTCTCTTCCATAATCCCCGCCACCTTTTCGATGGCAAGCGAGAACAGATCCTTGAGAAGCACCACGTTACCCGTACGCGTTGCCAGCTTTTCGCCGTTGAGAGAAACGGTTCCGTACGGAACGTGTACCAATTCGTCGTGCCAAGGATATCCCATCAGCTCCACGACCTTGAACCACTGTGCAAAGTGCAGGCACTGCTGCGCGCTTGTGACGTAGATCGCCTTATCGAAGTGATAGTTCTCCTTGCGGTAAACCGCCGCCGCGATGTCACGCGTAGGATACAGGGTTGATCCGTCGCGCTTGAGGATCAGGCAAGGCGGCATATTGTAATCCGCAAGATCCACGATGGATGCGCCGTCGTCGATCTTCAACAGATCCATATCGCGCAGCTTTTGCACCTGCGCGGGCATTTTATCGGTATAAAAGCTTTCGCCCTTATAAGAATCAAAGGTGATACCGAGCTGACTGTAGGTCTTGTTGTACTCCTCCAAGCTGATGGAAACAAACCATTTCCACAGCTCAAGATTCTCCTCATCGCCCATTTCCAGCTTGTGGAACTCGGCGCGGGATTCATCGGCAAGTGCCTGATCGGCAGGAATTCCGTTTTCGGGATCGCCCTTGATGGCGTTGTTGATGCGGACGTAAAGCTCGACCAGCTTATCAATGCCGCCCTCTTCCACTGCCTCGCGGCTCCCCCACTTGCGGTATGCCACAATGAGTTTACCAAACTGTGTTCCCCAGTCACCGAGATAATTGATGCCAAAGCACTCGTATCCCGCAAACTCATGAAGCCGACGCAGAGAGTGACCGATGACGGTGGTTCCAAGATGTCCGATATGGAAAGGCTTTGCAACGTTGGGAGAGGAATAATCCAAAACGACCTTTTTTCCGCATCCGAACGTTTGAGCACCGTAGCGATCGCGCTGTGTCAGAATTTCGGACAGAACATTTTTGCCCAAATACGCATTGGAAAGCTTGATGTTGAGATAGCCGTTGACCGCCTCAACCGATCCGATGCATTCGTCCTTCAAGCTTTCTGCAAGAGACAGCGCGATCTGCACGGGAGAGCGGCGCAAAACCTTGCTCAAACGGAAGCACGGGAACGCCAAGTCACCCATATTGGCATCGGGGGGATATTCCAGCATCGCGGCAACATCCTTTGGCGCAAGCTGTGCGTCCGCAGAAAGCGCGCCGACACATTCAACAATCTTTTCGGCAATCCTTTTTTTAATGTTTTGCATATAAAATCCTCTCAAAGATAAATCACTAAAATATTATACTACAATTATGGAAGCGTTTCAAGCCTTAATTTTCATTATTTTACGGTCAGATCGGCGGTTTGCGCTTGTATAAATTGCAACAATGCCGCGCGATTTAAAAGAAGCTGTGCCCCTCTTGTTCCGGATGAGACCGTGATCTCATCAAACGTCAAGGCGCTTGCGTCTACGTAGGTGGGAAAGGCCTTTTTCATTCCAATGGGTGAGCATCCGCCACGGATATATCCCGTCAACCCCAAAAGATCCTTTACATGCACCATTTCGATCCGCTTATTTCCCGTGATGGCAGCGGCGCGCTTGAGATCAAGCTCTTCTGCCACGGGAATACAGAACACCAAAGGTCCCGTCTTGTCCCCTTTCGCCACCAGCGTTTTGAACATCTTTTCGGGTGGAAATCCAAGCTCTTTGGCAATGTGCATGCCCGAAAGATCACTCTCATCCACGGTATAAGTCAAGGTCGTATATGGGATTTTTGCGGCATCCAGCCGTCTCATCGCGTTTGTTTTTTGCATAACAGCCTCGTTTCGTTTTAACGGTATTCCTCAATCATTTCCCGTGCCGCATCGCGTTGAGCGTCGGTGATCTGAATTCCTCCAAGAATCCTCGCGATCTCCTCAATACGCTCACCGTCATCAAGCGGCGCAACGCTTGTCTCGGCACGCCCCGCAGTCTCCTGCTTGGTAATGCGATAATGCGTATCTGCCAAGGATGCAATTTGCGCCGAATGGGTCACACATATGACCTGCGTATGCTTGGCACTTTCTTTAAGCTTAATGCCAACCTTGCGTGCAGTCTTGCCCGAAACACCCGTATCGATCTCGTCAAAGATCACGGTGGAAGCGCCATCGCGGTCATTCAGCACCGAACGAAGCGCCAGCATAATGCGGGAAAGCTCACCGCCCGACGCGATCTTGATCATGGGAAGCAAAGGTTCGCCCGGATTGGTCGCGATCATAAATTCCACGTCATCAGCACCGTATTCGCAGATCTCCGTTGGGCGAATGGCAACCTCAAAGCGTACCTTCGGCATATCCAAAAAGTCCAAGGATTCGGTTACCTCTGTTACCACGCGTTCTGCCGCCTCACGACGTTTTTTTGTAAGAAGCTCCGCGCATGCGATTGCTTCTTTGCAGAGACGCTTGACTTCTTTTTCAAGCTTTTCTCTTGCCTCATCCGAGATTTCCAAATCTTCAAGCTGTGCGGCGGCGTTTTCGCGGAATGTCAGCACCTCGCGCACAGTTGAACCGTATTTGCGTTTGAGCTTGGCAATTTCCTCAAGCCGTCCCTCCAGCTTATCAATACGCGCGGTGGGATCTGAAAGATCGTCCTCTAAATAGACCTCAATGCTTTCCGCAATGTCATCCACCTCGGCTACAACCGCTTCAAGACGATCCGCCAAAGAATCCGCGCCCTCGACCATATCTCCCAAGCTTTGCATCGCGTTTTGCGCACGGCGCAAAAGGTCATAAGCACCGCCCTTTTCCCCTCCGCGCAACGCGCGATAAGAGAGTGCGGAAAGGCGATTGATCTGCTCTGCGTTGACCAATCGGTC
>JAZQXI010000105.1:0-11386 GCA_045632805.1 Eubacteriales bacterium
GTTCACGATCTTCTCAAAGAGGGGGGTCAGGTCAACGCCTGCCACATCGGGATCCTCGGTAGCGGTACCCGAACGGCCCGAGCAATACAGCATGGGGCTATCCAACTGCTCGTCGTTCGCGCCCAAATCCATCAAAAGCTCCAAGATCTCGTCCTCGACCTCGCCAAGACGCGCGTCAGGCTTGTCGATCTTGTTGATACAAACGATGACACGGTGGTTCAGCTCCAACGCCTTCTGAAGCACGAAACGGGTCTGCGGCATAGGTCCCTCGGCAGCGTCTACCAAGAGGATAACACCGTTTACCATCTTGAGGATTCGCTCCACCTCGCCGCCAAAATCGGCGTGTCCGGGAGTGTCAATGATGTTGATCTTGATATCCTTATAGTGTACGGCGGTATTCTTTGCAAGAATGGTAATGCCTCTTTCCTTTTCAAGGTCTCCCGAGTCCATTACGCGGGTCACCGTCTCCTGATTGTCACGGTAGATGCCGCCCTGCTTGAGCAATCCGTCCACCAACGTGGTTTTTCCATGGTCTACGTGCGCGATGATTGCGACGTTTCTCAAATTTTCTCTGATCACAGCTTTTTTCTCCCTATCCGTAGTTTTGATTGATTCATTTTCTTACATTTGTCTCCAATTGTATATTATACCACAAAAAATGCCCTTAAAAAAAGAAGGAGAACGCACGATTTTCGCGCATTCTCCGCGTTTTGTTTTGGTGGTATTGACGGAAAGAACAATGTAACGTGCGGAATGCGAAATGCGAAGCGCGGAGTGCGGAACGGACACCTCATCAGTCACCCACGGTGACAGCTGTCTTGCTGTGGCTCGGGCACGGTGCGGTTCTGGCACCACACTGTGGTACCATTCATTACCGCCCCGCCGCTTCGCTACCTCAAGGGGAAGCCTTTCACTACGTGCGTGTGGAATGAATGACACCATAGGCAAACGAACTTTCGTGAGCGTTTTTATCAGCGCCCTCTCCGGTGCTCATGGTCAATCGCGCCACCTCTCCCAGAGGGAGAGGCAAGAGTAGTTCACCATCGGTAAACTAACTTTCGTGAGCGTTTTGTGGTCGGATTGCCTTGGCAATCCTTGTCCACAAAACGCTTGCGGGAGCTATTCTACTGTCAGCGCTCTAAAGTTTGAAAGCAAGCAGAGTCTGTACTGCACGAAGGCTTTCGCCAAAACGCACAGCACCCTCGGGGGAATGGTTTGAGATGCCATCCAACCGAGGGTACTGTAAAAAAAGTGGTGAAAGTTTTGCGGGGGTGTGGGGACGCTTTTTCAAAAGCGCCCCCACGAAAAAACTCTTCCTTCCAAAGTTTCCCCACAAAAAACAATCCACAATCAAACCCTAAACATCAGATCTCCATACGTCGGAACGGGCCACAGGTCAGATGCGGTGAGGACTTCCATGCTGTCCACAGCCTCGCGAAGCTCCTGCATCAGGGGCAGGACCTTTTCGCAATAGTATTCCGCGCGTTCTCTTGCATCGGCAATGCCCGCCGCCAAGGCTTCCTCGGCTTTGAGCGTCTCGGTGGTGCGGTATGCCTTTGCCACCAAGTCGGAAAGTCTCGTTACGATCTCCTCCTCCACCGCGCAGGAGATCCCCTTGCAAACCGCCTTTTTCTTGGCGGCACTATCCGCGATCTGCCCGATATAGGTCTCCACCGCGGGGATATAGTTGCGCGAGGACATGACGATCATGGTCAGCGCTTCGATGTTAACGATCTTGGAGTAATTCTCGAAATAGATCTCCTCACGCGAGCGCATTTCGGTCTCGCTCATGACACCCATCGAGGAGAAGAGCGCCACGTTTTTGGGATCCATAAAGGTCTTGTAAGCATCCACAGAGGTGCGCAGATTGAAGAGTCCGCGTGCCGCCGCTTCCTTTTGCCACTCCTCGGAGTATCCGTTGCCGTCAAAAATGATACGCTTATGCGCGGCAAAGGTCTCCTTGATCAGACGTGCGACCGTCTTGTCCAGATCCTCGGCGTCCTCGGTGCTTTCCAAAACATCCGCAAACTGACGGAAGGACTCCGCCACCGCCGTATTGAGAACGGTATTGGGGAGCGCGATGTTCTGGGAAGATCCCAGCATACGGAACTCAAATTTATTCCCCGTAAACGCGAAGGGCGAGGTACGGTTGCGGTCGGTGGTGTCCTTGCGGAACACGGGAACCGACGGAATACCTAGATCCATCATTGCCTTTTTCGCGCCATGGTAGGCGGTGCCTCCCACGATGGAGTCGATCAGCGCCTCCAGCTCCTCCCCAACAAAGATGGAAACGATTGCGGGAGGTGCCTCATGCGCGCCCAAACGGTGATCGTTGCCCGCATATGCCACCGAGATACGCATCAGATCCTGATAATCGTCCACCGCCTTGATGATGGCGGCAAGGATCAGCAAGAATTGCGCGTTCTCCTCGGGGGTCTTGCCGGGGTCAAGCAGATTTTTGCCGTTTGCGGTGAGCGACCAGTTGTTGTGCTTACCGCTGCCGTTGACACCCGCATAGGGCTTTTCATGCAACAGACACACCAAACCGTGCTTTTCCGCGATCTTCTTCATGTACTCCATGGTGAGCAGATTCTGGTCAACCGCGATGTTTGCCGTGGCGTAAATGGGTGCCAGCTCATGCTGTGCGGGAGCCGCCTCGTTGTGCTTGGTCTTGGCGTTGATGCCCATGGTCCAAAGAGCCGCATCCAGATCCGCCATAAAAGCGGCAATGCGGGTCTTAAGCGGTCCGAAATAGTGATCCTCCAGCTCCTGCCCCTTGGGCGCGGGAGCGCCAAAGAGCGTACGTCCCGTATAGACCAGATCCTTGCGGCTGTCATACATCTTTTTATCTACGATAAAATACTCCTGCTCCGCGCCAACGGTGATATCCACACGCTTGGTCTGCGTGTCACCGAAGAGGCGCAGAATACGGAGCGCCTGCGTATTGAGCGCGTCCATCGAGCGCAAAAGCGGCGTGTTGCTGTCCAGCGCCTCGCCCGTGTAGGAGCAGAAAGCGGTGGGAATATAGAGGGTGCCGTCCTTAACAAAGGCATAAGACGCGGGATCCCACGCCGTGTATCCTCTTGCCTCAAAGGTAGCGCGCAGTCCGCCCGTGGGGAACGAGGATGCGTCGGACTCCCCACGGATCAGCTCCTTGCCCGAAAACTCCATCACGACCTTGCAAGAGCCAACGGGAGAGATAAAGGCATCGTGCTTTTCGGCGGTAACACCCGTCAGAGGCTGGAACCAGTGAGTATAGTGAGTTGCCCCCTTCTCCACTGCCCAATCCTTCATGGCATTCGCCACGACGTCGGCGATAGAAGGATCAATGGTTCTGCCTGTTGCCATGGTCTTGGTCAGCGACTTGTAGACCTCACGAGGGAGGCGTTCGCGCATGACGTCATCGTTAAAGACCATCGAGCCAAAGATCTCGGAAATTTTTTTCTCCATTGCTTTTGTCCTGTCCTTTCCGAACGGGATGTTCGTAAAATTTGATTTAAAACTTTTGATTTTATTATTATATAACATTTTTGCACCGTTTGTCAATGGTAACACGTAATTTTCTCGCTTTTGCACGGAAAACGCCTGCCAAACGCCGCTAAAATGCGTGCAAAGCGCGATTTCATGCTTGACAAAACCGCAATTATGATCTATAATGAGGCTATCAAATCAAGGGAGGCACACCATGAAAATCACATTTTTCGGTACGTCCGACGGAATTCCCCGTCCCGGGCATTTTTGCACCTCTACCATGATTGAGGTGGGCGAAAACGTCTATCTGATCGATGCGGGAGCGCCCGTAATCGACCTGATGCTGCGCAGCGGCAAGCATCCCAATCAGCTCAAAGCATTTTTCAACACACACGGACACTCCGATCATCTGGACGGCATTTTGCAGCTCGTTACACTTTGCTCCTGGGCATATAAGGACGCCAATTTTGAGCTGATGGTACCCGATGCCTGCGTTGCAAACGCCATTGCCGCGTATTTGGAGACCCTGACCGGCAATCCCTTTCCGTACGACCGTTTGCGCTCTCATGTGTTTGAGGCAGGCGTGATCTATGATGACGGCGTTTTGAGAGTCACCGCCTTTGAAACGCGCCATTGCGAGCCCAAGCACTCCTACGCCTTCCTTTTGGAGGCAGAGGGCAAGCGCGCTCTCTTCTCAGGTGACCTTTCGCAGTTTCTCCATAAGGGCGACTACCCCGCGATCGTCAGCGAGGAGGAGCTTGACCTGTTCGTTTGCGAAATGGCACATTTTGGCGAAGAACATATCACGCCCTACTTGGAGCAGTGTCGCGCCAAGCGCGTAATGTTCAATCACTACCAGCCCCACAAGGAGTCACATATCGAGTCTCTCGCCACCCCCGGCCGCTTCCCCTTCCCCGTCAGCGCCGCACTTGACGGCGAGGTCGTGGAGCTTTAAGAAAGAGGCGTCACCATGAAACTGCAAAACAAGATTATTGATTTTCTGGGTGACAGCATCACCGAAGGCTCCGGCGTCACCGACCCCAAAAATAACCGATACGACAACGTTTTGAAGCGCACGGCGGGTCTTGCGG
The DNA here is from genome assembly GCA_045632805.1 of Eubacteriales bacterium. Classification (GTDB taxonomy): domain Bacteria; phylum Bacillota; class Clostridia; order Oscillospirales; family CAG-272; genus UMGS1865. Next base: position 4,563 of record JAZQXI010000105.1, read on the forward strand.
CAACCTATAACTACGGCATCGGCGGCACACGCCTGGCACATCAAAGCACGCCAAGCGAAAGACCACGCTACGACCTTTGCTTCTGTGGTCGTGCGTATGACCTGAACCGTGACGCGGACATCATCGTGGTCTATGGCGGCATCAACGATTATATTCACGGTGACGCTCCCGTGGGAGAGATGGGAGACCGTACCCCGGCAACCTTCTGCGGAGCGGTATATTTTCTCATGAAGCTTTTGCGCACCGAATATGCCGACAAAACGGTCGTGTTCATGAGTCCCGCCCGTTGCTACTTCAATGAAGTTTCAAGCGACTCCCCCTCGACGCGCCCCCAAAAACGCGCGGACGCAATGCCCGTTTTGGGATACGTGAATATCATCAAGGAGACCGCAAAGCAGTTTGACATTCCCGTTCTGGACCTTTACCACGATCTGGGAATTGACCCGAATGACCCCGAGGACCGCGCCAAGTACACAGCGGACGGTCTGCACTTTAATGACGCCGGACATCAAATCCTCGCTGCGAAGCTCAAGGCGTTTTTGGAAGCTCTTTGACCTAAAAGCCTGCACACGGTACAAAAAAGCGAGACGGACAGCATCTCCGCCTCGCTTTTCTTATAAAAAGCTCTTGACAATCCCAATCGGTTGTGGTACAATAATGGAGCGTGAAACGCAACAACCGTGCATCACGGAGAGTGATTTCGCCTACCCAATCTTGCAGAAAATTATTTCTTCTCAAACTTTTCTAAAAAATTCGCGAATCTAAAAACTTAATAAAAATGTTCACAGTATGCATCACGGAGGGTTATTTCGCCTTTGGCGAAGATACCCACACCCTGCGCAAGCCACAGCGAGCTTGTCGATCTTCGGGTGGGGTATGCGAAGTGGATTCGACGAACAGAGTTCGCCGAGCCGCACCTCAGAAGCTCCGTAAATATGATGCACGCTGTTGCATCATATTTACGGAGGGTTATCGAAGCGGTCATAACGAGGCGGTCTTGAAAACCGTTTGAGAGCAATCTCACGTGGGTTCGAATCCCACACCCTCCGCCATCAAGCCCCGATTTTTCGGGGCTTTTTTCAACAAAACAAGGAGGAACTTTAATATGTTGCCTATGTTGCCCAACAATTTTCCGCAGATTGCCGAACGAATACAAAGGCAAAACAATCGATCATTAAAAGATTTGTTCAAAAACGATATTAGAGGTTCTTTCCTTATAAATATTAAATATCGGGTTTTTAATGTAATTGGAGAAAAGTGTTTAACGCTTTATGATTTCAGATGGTCTGATGAGCGAATGGTAACTGGAAATGGACCAGAGCCCGAATATGATATTTGCAAACACATTGTCGGGGTACATAGGTCAAACACAATTTTCTTTACCGCAGAGGAAAAATCAAAGATAGAGAAAGACGAAAATTATAAAACTAAACTCACTAAACAAGTCGCCGAGCAAATCTTCCTTAGGGGTTATGGTAGTGCATACTTTAGACACAAAGCTATTATGTTAGGCGAACGATTCAACTACTACCCCGTGCCATATAAGTTGTTTGTTTTGTGTATGAAAATGAATCATACGATTTATTTGAAGGGAGCAAAAACTCAATCTACCTATTATTTCGCAAAAATCACAAACAAATCATTGTCTGCATTATCCCTCCTTGAAGATAACTTCCTCGGCACAGCCTATTTACCTTGCCGAACGGTACTTGAATTGTATGCAAAACTTCTTGTTATGCGTGTTTATCCTGAGTTGTTTGCTGAGGATGAAAAATTCTCATATTTTGAAACGCGTCAAACGTGCTGCGACCAAGTATTTCCCGATGAATTTAATAAACTGTTCGCAAACCGCGAAAATAAAAATGAGCGCAACAAGGTTGAATATATGCATTATGGTTTTGTTGATAAAATTCCGAATTATCACGATATTGTAAAGCAAAAACCATATACTTTCATGGGCGTTTTAAATTATCTTAAAGCAAACTGTGAAAATGAAACCCTCGCTGCATTTGAGATGATGGAACGTCTTTATAAAATGTGCCATGTATACGTGCATGGCGGTGTTGTTGAATCGCGATATCCATTGCTTCATTATTTCGAGATATCTTTAATGTTAAGTTGTGTAATTCCGTCTATATATGAGATGTTTTGTGAAGATTATACAGAGGCAAGAGATGTTTTCGGTATCAATGTTTTAGATACATTCAATGCAGATTACGCTTTACTTTGCGAACAATACGAAAAGCGAAGCACGGAAAATTTTGAAATTAGAAATTGATATGTTCAGCAGTCTTTGAATTTTAAAATAATATCCTCATGCCACTCCGATTTCTGTGTATTCTTGAACGCCTTATCGGCGGCGAGGTGGTGATTTGCGGAGGGTTATTTCGCCTTGCGGCGAATGTTCCGAAGTGGTCATAACGAGGCGGTCTTGAAAACCGTTTGGGATCAATCCCACGTGGGTTCGAATCCCACACCCTCCGCCAAAACAAAAGGGGGTGCCTCAAATGCGTCTCGCATTTGGTCGACACCCCCGTGGTTTTTGCTTTGCGGCTGTGACGCCGCAATTTTCGCCCTTTGTTTGATCAGATTTGATCATATTGATCAGCGAAAACCGCAAATTCCCCGGCACAAAAAAGCCTCCCGTCGCCTTTTTCGTGCGAAGGGCTGTCTCAAATTGCCATTTGAGACAGCCCCTTTTGTTTATCCAAGCGGCACCTTGGGAAGCTCGACGTCGCCGTTTTCGGTTTCGGTGGTATCGTCGTTCTCTCCGCTCGTGCGAATCAGATCTTCTTCCGAGAGCGCAATCAGCCGCAGCTCTGCCGTTTGATACTCGTGCTTCATGATTGGTTCCTCCATTGATATGTTCAAACCTTTTTCAAAACCTTGACATCGTATTTTTCAACGAAAACACGATCGCCCTTGCGATAAGACGCGCCATCCAAAAGATCGGTGCAATCGTAAGGAACGGTCAAAGCGCCCTCCGCATATTCATGCTCCACCGCGATCAATGCGTCAAATTCGCCTGCACGCGGGATCACGGTCACATTTTCGCTCGCCTCTACAAAAGGCAGAATGCCAACCTCGGCACAAACGTCCTTGACGATCTTTGCAAGGCTCTTAGGTGTGGGCACGAAGCCCAGTACCACGATCTTGCCCTTTCCGTATTGTGCCGACGTGATTGCCGTGCGTCCTTCCAGATAGTCGCCCTTCGTGTAGCTTGCCAAGCTCTCGGCGCTCTCCCCCGCGATCAAGGCATCGAACAGATACGGCATACTCTCATAGGTTTCCCCGTTCTTGCCTGTGATCACGATCGGCGTGACGTCAGATGCCTCGGGTGCGTACGCGGGGATCGTGTAATCGATGGTCACATCTGCGGCGTCCTCTAAATATCCCGTAGCACGCTTGATGAATTTTGCCCCGTTTTTGGTGCGGATATCGGTCAGAGCCGACGCGATCCACACGCCGCCCTTGCGCACCCAATCAAGGATGCGATCGGAAAGGTGATAATACTCCAGACTCGTTACGTGCGCGGTATAAAGCACCCGTCCGTCGCTGAAATCGCCGTTTGCGGGGATCGCCGCAGGGGCAAGTCTCTCCTCGGAGATCGCTTGAAATTCGTCGGGTACGTTATCGATGTAGCGGAAGCCGTTATACATCGGCTGCATCTCAAAGGTGGTATCCGACTCGGTGGAGGACATGACGTAAAGCCCCAGATTTTTGGGAGCGGTATCGTTGATGAGAGACGCGCAAGTGTCCATATCGCGCGCGAGCTTTTGCACCTCCCCCTTAATGTGACGCGCACGTCCGTTGGACTCGATCACAGAGCCATGCATCAATTCATGTCCCGCGTAGTGCGTGCGCCAGAGCCAATAGTTGATGCTGGCGGCACCGTTTGCGATATGCATCCAGCCGTTCATCTCCACAAAGCCGGGATGACGCATATACTGCGAGGTATGTCCGCCGTTCCAGCAGCAGGAGGTCTCGGTCAGCCAATAAGGCTTCTTTTTGGCGTTGTACCACAAATTGCTCCAAAAGATCTGCTTGCTATAGAGATTGTCGCGCGCGTATTGGTTGAACTGCATGATGTCCATCCGCTCTGCCATATCCTCGTAAGAGAGCGCTTGGAAGAAGGGCATCATATCGGTGCCAACGGGTTGATCGGTATACTTTTTGATAGCATCATACTGCATCTGCACGTATGCGGTGGAGCAATCTCTTTGGAACTCGCGCCACAGTGCCTTATATCCGGGATGTGCCCACTGTTCATAGGGACGTTCGATCTCCTCAAAGCTCTCGATGCGAGAGGAGAATACACCCGTTCCGACCTCGCGGTTATAGCGCTCCACGTCACCGTCAAAGCGCTTACTCAACCATTTGCGGTATGCCTTGACGCACTTGTCGCAAACACAGAAGTAACCGTCCTTTTGCGAGGAGATCTCGTTGTCGATCTGCCAGCCGATAACGTTCTCGTCCTTACCGAACTCCTCTGCCATCTTTTCGGTGATACGGGTGGCAAGGCGGAGATAATCGGTGTGGTTATAACAGCAATCCTGACGGCTTCCGTGCCAACGGGGCTTGTTGTCCGCGCGCAGACCGTAAATATCGGGGTACTTGCGGCTGAGCCACAGCGGAGGGGTTGCTCCGGGGGTTCCCATGATGACCATGATGTTGCGCTCACGGCAGGCGTCCACAACCTCACGGAAGAGCGAAAAATCGAACTTCCCTTCCTCGGGCTCCATGGTTTTCCACGCAAACTCCGCGATACGCACGCAGGAAATGCCATGCTCCAGCATGTGGTCCAGATCCTCCTTGATCTGCCCGCGATCCCATGCCTCGGGATAGTATGCAACGCCTAAAAACTGCTTTTTGTTCATGTTATCAATCCTTTTCCTCTCCATATTTTTACAGACTCCCACCGCAAAACGCGAGGATGTCGCGCACGGTGTCAGCATAGGTAAAGTCATTCAGTATTTCGTGCCGAGCACGGGGATAAAGAATACAGGTCACGTCCACTCCCGCGCTTTGCAGGTTTGCCTCAACCTCACGCACGCCTTTGCCGTAGTTTCCAACGGGATCCTCCTCGCCCGAGATCAACAAGACGGGCAAGTCTTGGGAAATCCCCTGATACCACGCCGCGCGATTGCAATCCTTCATCAATCGGATAAGGTCCCCCATGGCGCTGACGGTAAATTGGAACGTGCAGAACTTATCTCCCGCGTATTTCTTACGGACCGCCGCATCGGTGGTGAGCCATGGCGAGGGCGCTTCTGCAAGCTCCGCTTCAAACCGCTTATTGTAGTTTCCAAAGGAGAGCTTTGCCAAGAGCTTCGAGATGTGACGGTCGCCGTAGATGCGTTTTAAGAGTCCAATCAAGAACAGCCCCGCACCCGCCGCGGGATTGGAGCCACCCGTTCCCATGACGATGAGACGATCGGGAGTGACGTAACGCTCCGCCGCCACGCGAACGATAAACGAACCCATGCTATGCCCCATCAGGCAATACGGGAGTGGTTTTTCGCTTGGGAACTGCGCTTTGACCGCCTCAAAAAAGCCGCCGACGTCGCGCGCAAGATAATCCCAGCCGTCCCGTTTTGCAATGTAACCAAGCTCGCTGTCATCCTTTGCCGTGTGTCCGTGACCAAGGTTATCGTATCCGAAGCAGATCCACCCCGCGCGTGCCATATCCGTCATAAACGCGTCGTATCTGCCGATGTACTCGGTCATACCATGTACGACGTGAAAATATCCTCTCGCTTCCCCTTCGGGCAGATACACCACACCGCGAAGCGTGTGGATGCCGTCCGACGAGGGGGCGCAAAATTCCTGTTTTGTGATTCCCATACTCATTCCTCCTGTGTAAAGGCGCGGCAAGCACGAACGGCACGCCGCCAGCCGGCAAGGCGCTCCTTGCGTGTTTCGGGATCCATTTGCGGCAAAAATCGCCGACCTGTTCCAAGAAGCGTGCGCAGCTCATCGCGGTCTCGGTAAAATCCGACCGCGAGTCCTGCCAAAAACGCCGCTCCCGCCGCGGTTGCCTCCGTGTTTGCTGAGCGGCAGACCGCAACACTTGAAAAATCGCTCTGCATTTGCATCAAGAGATCGTTTGCGGATGCGCCGCCATCCACGCGAAGCTCTTTGATCTTTTGCGCATCACCGTACACCTCACGCATATCCTTGCGCATCGCCAAAAGGACGTCCTCGGTTTGGTAAGCGATCGCCTCCAGCGTTGCGCGAATAATGTGATTTTTCCCCGTTCCCGCAGTCAGTCCTACAATTGTGCCTCTGGCATGCATATCCCATGTGGGAGCGCCAAGCCCGGCAAACGCGGGAACAAGGTAGACCCCTCCCGTGTCCTTGACCTTTCCTGCGTAGTATTCGCTGTCCTTGGAATCCCAGATCAGCTTCATTTCGTCTCTGAGCCAGCGCACCGCGGCGCCACCCACAAACACGCTTCCCTCAAGAGCGTATTCAATCGGTTTTCCCGCCTCGGTTGCGGCAACGGTGGTCAAAAGTCCGTGTTGACTCTCCACGGCGCACTTGCCCGTGTGTGTCAAAAGGAAGCAACCCGTTCCGTAGGTGTTCTTGGCGTTGCCCGCCTCAAAGCACCCTTGACCGAACAACGCCGCCTGCTGGTCGCCCGCAATTCCCGCAATCGGGATTTCGGCGCCCATACATTCAAACGTACCGTAAATCTCACTGCTGCTGTGTATTTCGGGAAGCATCACACGCGGGATGCCGAACAGCGCGAGCAATTCCTCATCCCACTCCCCTGTGTGAATGTTGCAGAGCATGGTACGCGAGGCGTTGGTGCGGTCGGTGAC
>JAZQXI010000106.1:0-16175 GCA_045632805.1 Eubacteriales bacterium
AGACCGCTTGGCCTCCGACTTCAGTCATATCGTGCTCCAACAGCGCATCAATCGTATTTGCCATTTTCATAGACATTGTGCGAGAAGTACTACCTGCCAACACTAATCTTCTGGACTTAATAGCATTTTTTGAAGAACATCGCATTTCAATCAAACTTCTAATGCTATCGTCTTTTTCAAACCATTTTAAATTAGGACAAACAGGCTCTGCATTTCCTGAAAAATAAGTTCTTGCTTTACCACTGCGATAATTGCGTTGCTCCCGCTGTGTTTCAACATCCAATGATTGTTTCAGTTCAGCGGACTGATAATTTGCAATCTGGGTTTTATTTCCGCATACTTTTCCATCGACGTCAGAATGTTGTCTGGCCTTAGAGTCCACATGATGTACTGCATTTTCAACTTCGGCATATTCAATATTGATCAAACAACTTTTGGCCCCCAATGAATAGGCAATTTGTTCTAATTCTGCCAATCGCTCTTCGTGTGAACGTTCAAAAACAGTATCCACTTTAATAAACTTATTTCGCTTAAATTTATCAACACAGTATACTTGGTCACATTCAGCGTTTGGATAGAATTCCACTCCACAATTCGTTTCCTTTGCCACTTCATCATATAGATATAAAACCTCAGTACCAGTTTCCGCACCGAGCCACCCAATAGCCCCCTCGCAAACGTCGATTCCCTTTCGCACGGCATCGTCCACGATCTTGATGATGTTTGGGAGATTAAAGTTTTTGCTTTTGAACTCCTTCATCGTGATAGGATTATACTTTTTCTTACGGCGCTCATAGCTATCCTGCTTCATTTTTTCGGAAAAAGCCTTGGCACCCTTTTGCATTCCGTCTGCGGCTTTCTTTCCAAAATCAGCGGTCTTTTGCGCAAAAGCGGAAAATGCTGCAGAAAATTTCTTTTTTTCGACCGGCTCTGCGGCTTCTACTTCTTCGAAATTCTCCTGCTCAACTTCTTCTTTGTTTTCAAGGTTGTCCATCTAAAAATCCTCCTTTGTGATGGTAACATTACGTTTACAAAGCCCTTGTTTTTTTCGCGAAATCGAAAAAACTTGCTTTTTGTCGCATCACATGTTTTATGTTATCTATTATAACATATAATAAACATACTTGTCAAGATATAATGGACGTAACGACTTGTATTGTGAGGTATAACATGAAAAAGCTGGTAATTCCCAAAAAGCCTTTGCGCGGCGAGGATGGCTATAAAGTGTTTTCCATTCGTGTGAAAGATGAAACTGTTGAAGAATTGGATCGCATTGCGGCACAAACCAACCGCTCCCGAAATGAGCTGATCAATCTGTTTTTGGATTTTGCCATTCAAAATTGCGAGATCACCGAGGATTGACCTCTCCTATCATTGCGCTTTTTCAAAGCGCACACGCCCGACGGTGGACGTTGTTAAGACGTTCACCCGTCGGGCGTGCTCTTTGTAAAGGTTTTGAAGGGTGAGGGGCTTGGGGAGAGGGGGACTTTTCCTCAAAAAGTCCCCCTCTCCCCAAACTCTCTTCTTCCCTTAAATCTTCGGTGTTTTGGAGAGGGCTTTTTCAAGCTCCTCGTCGGTGGGGGTATAGTCAGTCATTTTTCCGTCGTGGAATTTTTCATAAGACATCATATCAAAGTATCCCGTACCGGTAAGACCGAACACGATGACCTTTTCTTCTCCCGTCTCGCGGCACTTGATCGCCTCATCCATAGCGACCTTGATGGCGTGCGAGCTTTCGGGCGCGGGCAAAATTCCCTCGATGCGTGCAAAATATTCCGCCGCCGCAAATACCTCGGTCTGCTTGACCGTTCTTGCCTCCATCAGCCCTTGGTCATACAGCTCTGACAAGGTGGAGCTCATGCCGTGGTAGCGCAGTCCTCCCGCGTGCGTTGCCGCAGGGATAAAGCCGCTCCCCAAGGTATACATCTTTGCAAGCGGACAAACTCTACCCGTGTCGCAGTAATCGTACACGTATTTTCCGCGCGAAAGAGACGGACAGCTCTCGGGCTCTACCGCGATAAACTGATACTTTGCTTCTCCGCGCAGCTGCTCTCCCATAAAGGGCGCGATCAAGCCGCCAAGATTCGATCCGCCGCCTGCGCAGCCGATGATCACGTCCGCTTTGATGCCGTATTTGTCAAGCGCGGCTTTGGTCTCAAGACCGATGACAGACTGATGCAGCATGACCTGTGACAACACGCTTCCCAGCACATAGCGGTATCCCTCGCGGCTCGTTGCTTCCTCAACTGCCTCGGAGATCGCGCAACCAAGGCTTCCCGTCGTTCCCGGGAACTCTTCAAGGATCTGACGTCCGATTTTGGTGGTGGTAGAGGGAGAGGGCGTCACGTCCGCTCCATAGGTACGCATCACCTCGCGGCGGAAGGGCTTGAGCTCATAAGAGGATTTGACCATAAAGACCTTGCAGTCCAGACCAAAATAGGAGCACGCCATAGAAAGCGCGGTTCCCCACTGCCCCGCACCCGTTTCGGTGGTCACACCCTTAAGCCCCTGCTGCTTTGCGTAATATGCCTGCGCGATGGCGGAATTGAGCTTGTGGCTTCCGCTTGTGTTGTTACCTTCGAACTTATAGTAAATGTGCGCGGGCGTGCCAAGCTTCTTCTCCAAGCAGTACGCGCGGATCAGAGGCGCGGGACGGTACATCTTGTAAAAATCGACGATCTCCTGCGGGATCGGAATATACGCGTCGGTGTCGTTCAGCTCCTGCTTGACCAGCTCCTCGCAAAAGACCTTTCCAAGGGTCTGTGCGGTAATGGGCTGATGCGTTTCGGGGTCAAGGAGAGGCGCGGGCTTCTTTTTCATATCGGCGCGCACGTTATACCATGCGCGCGGAAGCTCCTGCTCCTCTAAATAAATCTTATAAGGGATCTCACGGTTTGCCATTGTATATAAACTCCTTTCGGTAAAAAAACAAAAAACGCCCTACAATCCTTTCGGATCAATAGGGACGAACGAATTCGCGGTGCCACCCTGATTGAAACAACTGTTTCCACTTTTTCGCATACCGTCATATGCGCCGCTCGGTAACGGGAGCGTCCCGTCGAAGCCTACTGCCACAAAGTGGGTTCGGTTCGCCCTCGAAAGCCCATTCACAAGTTAGCACCCGCCGCAATTCCACCGCCTGCGGCTCTCTTTGGAGTACCGTTTTACCTGCTACTTTTCTTTCTCGTCGGTTTGGATGCTAACAGTATAAACGATTTTTTGGAAATTGTCAAGGGATTTTTGCAAAAAAGTTGAATTTTTATGCAGAGCAATGAAAATCATTGCCGTACCAAGTATCCTTTCTCTGCTTTCTGCATTTTCTTGCGCATTTTTGAAAAAAGCGCATCAAAAAGCTGTTAATCTGTCTATTTTTTTGCCACGGTTGACTTTTTCGGTCAAATTGATTATAATAATTGATAATAAGTATGCTCAAAAGGAGTCTGTGTTATGTATGATGTTGCCGTGATCGGCGGCGGCGTTGTGGGCGCTTTGATCGCACGCACGCTCGCGCGTTATCAGCTCAAAATTTGCATTTTGGAAAAAGCCAACGACGTTGCCATGGGCGCAAGCTCTGCGAACTCTGCCATTGTGCATGCGGGCTTTGACGCAAAGGTCGGATCTCTCAAGGCGCGTATGAACGTGCGCGGCTCCGAAATGATGGAAGATATCTGCCGAGAGCTTGGGGTCAAATATCAGAACAACGGTTCCCTTGTCATCGGGTTTAATGACGAGGATCGCGCCACCGTGGAAGAGCTGTTCCGTCGAGGAAACGCCAACGGTGTGAAAGGGTTGCGTATCTTGGATCGCGAGGAGCTTGTCTCGATGGAACCCAATATCTCTCCCAATGCGATCTGCGCGCTCTGGGCGCCGACGGGCAGCATCGTATGCCCTTATGAATTGACCCTTGCCGCAATCGGCAATGCGATGGACAACGGCGCCGAGCTGTTGTTGAATTTTGAGGTCTCCGATATTCGCGAAACGAGCGGTGGCTTTTCGGTATTTGCCGGAAGTGAGCGGATCGATGCGCGCTACGTTGTCAATGCCGCAGGTCTTTATTCGGACGCGATCGCACGCATGGTGGGTGACGACAGCTTTACGGTACACCCCCGTCGCGGCGAGTACATTCTGCTCGACAAGGAATGCGGCGGGCTTGTACGCTCCACGATCTTCCGCACACCGAGCAAGATGGGAAAAGGTATTCTCGTCTCCCCCACCGTAGACGGCAATCTCCTCACGGGTCCCACCTCCTTTGATATTGACGACAAGACCGACCGCGCCACCACTTCAGAAGGGCTTTCCATGGTAATGAAGCAGGCGGGTGAGAACGTCTCGGGCGTGCAATTCGGCAAATCCATCACCTCCTTCTGCGGGCTTCGCGCCGTGGGGTCAACGGGTGACTTTATCATCAACAATCCGCGCCACGGCTTTATCAACGTGGCGGGCATTGAATCCCCCGGTCTTTCCTCAGCCCCCGCGATCGGCGAATATGTCACCACATTGCTCCAAAATGACGGTCTGACGCTCAACGCGCGTGCCGATTACGTCGCCAAGCGCGAAGCCGCGCACGCATTCCGCGAGATGAGCATGGAAGAAAAGAACGAGGTCATCCGCCGCGATCCTACCTACGGTCACATCATCTGCCGTTGCGAAGGAGTGAGCGAGGGAGAAATTCTGGCAGCGATCCGTCAGAACCCCAAGCCCCGTGACCTTGACGGAGTCAAGCGCCGCACACGTGCGCAAATGGGACGCTGTCAGGGAGGATTCTGCTCTCCTTACATCGTGGAGCTGTTGGCAAACGAACGGAACGTCCCCTATGAAAGCATCACCAAATTCGGCGGTGCTTCCTATATCAACGTACAAAAGATCAAAGGAGGAGAGACGAAATGAGAACGATCGATCTGGTCATTGTCGGCGGCGGTCCTGCGGGGATGAGCGCGGCGGTTGCGGCATATGACAGCGGCATCTCCGATCTTTTGATCATTGAACGCGATTCCCGTCTTGGCGGAATTCTTCAGCAATGCATCCACAACGGTTTTGGTCTGCATCGTTTTGGAGAGGAGCTGACGGGTCCCGAATACGCGTGGAGATACGAGAAGCAGGTACGGGAAAGAAACATCCCCGTCCTCTCCGACACAATGGTGCTTGACATCACGCCCGACCGTGTCATCACTGCCACCAACTCTCGCGACGGCATCATTCAGATCAAAGCCAAAGCCGTGATCCTTGCCATGGGCTGCCGCGAGCGCTCCAAGGGGGCTCTCAACATCGCAGGCACGCGTCCGTCCGGCATCTTCAGTGCGGGAACGGCACAAAAATACGTCAATCTCAAGGGATATCTTCCCGGAAAAAACGTGGTCATCCTCGGTTCGGGTGATATCGGGCTGATCATGGCGCGCCGCATGACCTTGGAGGGTGCCAAGGTGCATGCCGTTTGCGAATTGATGCCCTATTCGGGTGGCTTGGCACGGAATATCGAGCAATGCCTTAACGATTTCGACATTCCGCTCCGTCTGTCTCACACCGTGGTCGAGATCCACGGAAAGGAACGCCTTGAAGGCGTTACCATCGCGCGTGTGGACGAAAACCGCCGTCCCATCCCCGAAACGCGGGAATATATCGCGTGCGATACGCTCCTTTTGTCGGTGGGGCTGATCCCCGAAAATGAGCTTTCGAAAAGCGCGGCAGTCACGCTTGACCGCGTCACAAACGGTGCTGTGGTCGATCAGGACAGACAGACCGAGACCGATGGCATCTTTGCCTGTGGAAACGTGTTGCACGTGCATGATCTGGTCGATTTCGTTTCAGAGGAGGCAGAGATTGCAGGAAAAAGCGCCGCCGCGTACATCAAAGGCAAGTCCTTTGAACGCGTGAACATTCCACTTTCCACTGACGGGCGCATCCGTTACACCGTTCCCCAGCGTATCACGCAGAAGAAGGACGTGACTGTCTATTTCCGTGTCGCGGATGTGTACCGCAACGCGCGCATTGTAGTCAAAAACGGTGACCGCGTGATCTTACAGAAGAAAAAAGCGCGTGTGGCTCCGGGAGAAATGGAGAGTATTACTCTTCGTGCCGCGGATCTTGACGGGATCGATTCCCTCGCGTTTTCCTTGGAGGTGTAAATCATGAAAAGAAATTTGACTTGTATCGTATGCCCCATGGGATGCCGGATGACGGTGGAATTGGAAAACGGCGTCGTTGTGTCGGTCACGGGCAACACCTGCCCACGCGGAAAGATTTATGCTACTGAGGAATGCACGCATCCCATGCGCACCGTAACCTCGATCGCACGGACTGAGAGCGGCGGTGTGATCCCCGTCAAGACCAGCCGCACGATTCCGAAAGAGTTGATATTTGAAGCAATGAAGGAGATCAATGCGGCAGTCGTCAAGTTTCCGGCGCGCATCGGAGACGTTGTGATCCGTGACCTGTTGGGCACAGGTGCTGATGTCATCGTCACCGCAATGTCGGAATAAAGACTCCGATCTCAACCAATCTAACCAAGAGGTTCAAGCCTTTTTTATGGCGTTTGAACCTCTTTTTTGCCAAAAATTTACTTCTTTTTAGAATAAGAATTGTTTTTATTATTAAAATTAGCGGGAAAATACATAAAAATCATGAGAAAACCTTGCAAGACGAAAAAAACTGTGCTATAATAGATTGGATAGTAATAATTTGCATTTTGCATATTTTGGAAAGGAAATACATCCAACCATGAAAACAACTGAATTGAAAGCCGCACTGCTTGGCGGTGCATTCGACGAACGTCTGACCTATATCTACGGTGCTCACGCGCTGGAAGCACAAAAGGCACGCTATGCCGCCGCTGTTGATTCCTTTGAATCTCTTTACGGCGCCGACAGAGACGCTGCTCTGTATTCGGTTGCAGGCAGAAGCGAGCTTTCGGGAAATCATACCGACCATAATCACGGTTGTGTAGTAGCAGCCTCTATCGACCTCGATATCATTGCCGTTGCCGCTCCCGGCGAAGGCAATACCATTTGCGTCAAGAGCGAAGGCTTCCCGGAGGACGTGGTTGATATCGACGAATTTACCGCTCCCCGCGCATGCCCCAAGGGTCACTCCGACGAGTTGATCGCGGGAATGGTCGCAGGCTTCCGCAAGGAAGGATACCGTGTCGGCGGCTTTGATGCTTACACCACCTCAAACGTTCTCAAGGGTTCTGGCATCTCCTCTTCCGCCGCGTTCGAGGACATGATCGGTAACATTCTCAACCACATTTACAACAACGGTGAGATTGACAACGTAGAAATCGCAAAGCTGGCACAGTATGCCGAGAATCAGTTCTTTGGCAAGCCCTGCGGACTGATGGATCAGGTCGCTTGTGCCGTCGGCGGTATCGTTGCGATCGATTTTAACGATCCCTCAAAGCCTATCATCGAAAAGATCGATTTTGATATCACCGCCGCAGGCTACAACCTCTGCATCACCAACACGGGTGGCAACCACGCGGATCTGACCGACGACTATGCATCCGTTCCCGCAGAAATGAAATCGGTTGCCGCGTACTTTGGCAAAGGCTTTTTGCGCGACGTTTGCGAAGAAGACGTTGTAGCAAGCATTCCCGTTCTGCGTGAAAAATTCGGTGACAGAGCCGTCATGCGCGCGCTCCACTTCTTTGCGGAAAATCGCCGTGTTGCGGCGCAGAAGGCTGCTCTTACCCATGGAGACCTTGACGCGTTCTTTGAAGGCGTTCTCGCATCCGGTCGCTCCTCTTTCTGCTATCTGCAAAACGTTTACACCACTAAGAATATCACCGAGCAGGGTGTTTCTCTGGCGCTTTGCCTCTCTGACCGTTTGCTCTCGGATAAAAAGGCGGCATGGCGCGTACACGGCGGCGGCTTTGCGGGTACCATCCAGGCGTTTGTGCCTTCCGAAGAGGTGGAAGCATACCGCGCCGCAATGGATGCAGCACTCGGAAAGGACCGTTGCATGGTTCTGCGCATCCGTCCCGTGGGTGCTGTTAAGATCTGACCTCATTTTTCATGAAACAAGCTCCTCTGCTTTTAGGGGAGCTTTTCATACGCTAAAAATTTTCCGAAGGAGTTTTTATGAGTTCTGCCAAAAATGAGAAAAAACAGCTGATGCTGTTGCTTTTGATCAACTCCGTTGTTTTGATCTCTATTTATTTCGTTGCCGCATATTTCGGGTTTCCCATCTACATCCTCTATCTGGTTGCGGGTGTGGGACTTGGCATCGGCTTTATCGTCTACAACCGCGGCTTTGCGGGAAAGGACGCCACCCCCGAAATGCTCCCCGACACGATGACGCAGGAAGAAAAGCTCGCCTTTTTAGAGGATTGCAACCTGCGGCTGAAAAAATCCCGTTGGATGCTGACCTTGATTTTACCGATCCTATTGGCATTTGCCGTTGACATGTTCTATCTGTTTGTCATCCCACAATTGGAGGGAATCTTTTCATGAACGGTATCCGCATCGTCTCTCTCTACTCGGGATCTACCGGCAATTCCTTTTTGATCCAGGCGCCTGATGCCACCATTCTGATCGACGCGGGAAAAAACGCAAAACAGCTCTCGTCAGCGCTTGCCGATGCAGGGATATGCCCCGAAGAGATTCGCGCGATCTTTGTGACGCACGAGCATAATGACCACATCAGCGCCCTGCCCGTCTTTCTTAAAAAAAGAACGATCCCCGTCCATCTTCCGAGCGGATGCGTTTACAAGCTGAACAGTGACCCTACGCTTGCCGAGCACCTGTGTTCGCATCCTCCCATCCATACAGAGGCAGTTGGGGGTATGTCGATCACCTCCTTCCCAACGCCGCACGACAGCCGTGCATCGGTGGGATATCGCATCGAAATCCCCCTCCCCGACCGTTCTGCTCCTTTTTGCATCGGGTACGCAACCGACATCGGCTACGTTTCCAAAGAGGTAGAGACGGCTCTTATGGGTTGTGATGCCGTGATCTTGGAAAGCAATCACGACATTGATATGCTACTCTGCGGCATCTATCCCGATTATCTCAAGCAGCGCATCTTTTCCCACCGCGGACATCTTTCCAATGTCGATAGCGCTGTTTTTGCGGCAAAGCTTTGTCAATGCGGCACAAAAAGCTTGATGCTGGCGCACTTGAGTCAGGAAAACAACACGCCCGATTTGGCGCTTGACGAGTGCATGAGTGCCGTTGGCGACGATCGCGTTCACATCACGGTTGCCGCTCCCAACCGCATCACCGAAATGATTCTTTGACCAAAGGAGACCGATATGCTGCACTTGACCGTAATCACCGTGGGAAACCTGAAGGAAGGATACTGGCGCGAGGCACTGGCAGAATACGAAAAGCGACTCTCTGCCTTTTGCAAGCCCGAAATTATACAGCTGAAAGAGGCACGAGTGTCCGAAAACCCATCGGACGGTGAGATTGTATCGGCACTCTCCGATGAGGGTAAGCGGATCCTCTCCGCGATCCCGCAAGGAGCTTACAAGATCGCGCTTTGCGTGGAAGGAAAGCAATTCTCCTCCGAGGAGCTTGCCGCGCACCTTGAACGCGCCGTGAACGAAAACGGAAAGCTCTGCTTGATCATCGGATCTTCGCACGGGCTCTCTCCCGAGGTCAAATCGGCATGCGATCTACGCCTTTCTGTTTCCAAATTGACATTTCCCCACCAGATGATGCGTGTGTTACTGCTTGAAGTGCTTTACCGCAGCTTCAGCATCATCAAGGGTACCAAATATCACAAATGAGAGGAGATGCACTCATGTCCTATAATTTTTATGACCGTGAGCAAGCAAACGCGCCGCGTCTGCCCGGAATGGAATCACTCACTGAGCTGTATAAGATCGGTTGCGGCCCCTCCAGCTCTCACACCATCGGCCCCGAGCGTGCTTGCCTGCTCTTTCGCAAGCAATACCCCCATGCCGACGCCTACCGCGTGATCCTTTACGGCTCTCTCGCCAAAACGGGACGCGGTCACGGCACCGATTCCATCATCCGCAAGACCCTCTCCCCCATCCCCTGCGAGATCGCATTTGACGATGAAACCGAGGACATCCCGCATCCCAACACGATGGATCTGTTCGCGATCCAAAACGGACAGCAGATTGGTGAATTGCGCGTGATGAGCGTGGGAGGCGGACGGATTCAAGTACTGGGGGATGCGCCCGAACAGCCTAAAATTCACTATACGCTGACCTCTTTGACCGAGATCCGCGCCTACTGTGAAGAAAAAAATATGCGTCTTTGGCAATACGCCGAAGAGAATGAAGGTCCCGACTTCTGGGACTATATGCGCAAGATCTGGGACGCGATGAAGGTATCGATCTCTCGCGGACTTGCCGACGAAGGAATCCTTCCCGGCGGCTTGAACGTGCAAAAAAAGGCGAATTATCTCTATCACCGCCGCTCTCTTGGCGAAAGCAGTGAAACGCGCGAGAACCGCTTGGTTTGTTCCTACGCCTTTGCCGTAAGCGAACAGAACGCGGCGGGCGAGCGGATCGTTACCGCGCCTACCTGCGGAGCATCGGGCGTGCTTCCTGCTGTTCTCTATTATGAACAGCACAAAAACGGTTTTGAGGATGAGGAGGTCATCCGCGCTCTGGCAGGCGGCGGTATCATCGGCAACCTTATCAAAACCAACGCCTCCATTTCGGGGGCGGAGTGCGGCTGTCAGGCAGAGATCGGCACCGCTTGCGCCATGGCGGCTGCAGCGCTTGGAGAACTGTTCTCACTCTCCCTTGACAAGGTCGAGTACGCCGCAGAGATCGCGATCGAGCATCATCTGGGACTGACCTGCGACCCCATTTGCGGTTTGGTACAGATCCCCTGCATCGAGCGCAACGCCGTTGCCGCGATGCGCGCCATCAACGCCGTAACGCTTTCGGACTTCCTTTGCGACACACGCAAAATGTCCTTCGACCGCGTCGTGCGCGCGATGAATGCCACGGGGCGCGATATGTCGGATCTTTACAAGGAGACCTCGGAGGGCGGTCTTGCCGTTCACGGGGTGCATTCCGACTTTTGAATTTGACACGCGAATGTTTTTCGAAAAAATTCGCAAAAAGCTCTTGCAAGTTACTGTGTATTCATGGTATAATATAGAGTAGTTTACTTTTATTATCAATCCAAACAGAAAATACGCCCGGGCGGGCGTTGGAGGTATCACTTGATCGTAGCATTGGAAGACGCAAAGTATAAGTTGATTGGCATGCGTGACAGTATTCGCGAGCTGGGATTGGCTTTGCGTATTGAAGAAACCAAAGACACGCTGAAGGATCTGGAAGCGCAAACGCAAGCTCCCGATTTTTGGAATAGTGCCGAAAAATCCAGTAAGGTTCTGCAGGTCATCAAGCAGGGGCAGGACAAGGTGGCAGGCTATGAAAAGCTTGTGGCTCGCCTTGAGGATGCCATTGCTTTGGCTGAGGTCGCAATTGAAGAAAACGACGAATCCTTTATCGAAGAGGTACAGGGCGAGCTTGATGCCATCGTTGCCGAGGAGGAGCATAAGAGAATTGAGGTTCTGCTCTCGGGTGAATACGACAAGAGCAACGCCATCGTCTCCTTCCATCCGGGTGCCGGCGGAACCGAGGCGCAGGACTGGGCGCAGATGCTTTACCGCATGATTACCCGTTGGGCAGAAAAGAGCGGTTTTCAGGTCAAGCTGACCGACTGGCTCGACGGCGACGGAGCGGGTATCAAGAGTGCCACGGTCATGATCAACGGACTGAACGCCTACGGTTACCTCAAAAGCGAGAACGGTGTCCACCGTTTGGTTCGCGTCTCTCCCTTTGACGCAAACGGACGCAGACAGACCTCCTTCGCATCGATCGAGGTCATGCCCGAATTCGAAAACCTTGATGCTGTTGTCATCCGCGAGGAGGACATCGAAGTCACAGCGCACCGCTCCAGCGGCGCGGGTGGTCAGCACATCAACAAGACCGACTCCGCGATCCGTATCGTTCACAAGCCCACAGGAATTGTGGTCGGTTGCCAGACCGAGCGTTCTCAGCTCCAGAATAAGGAGACAGCGATGCGCATGTTGAAGGCAAAGCTGATGGAGATCAAGATTCAAGAGCGCCTTGACACCATTGAGGACATTCAAGGCAACAAAGCCAACATCGAGTGGGGCTCACAGATCCGTTCCTACGTCTTTATGCCCTACACTCTTGTTACCGACAAGCGCACGGGATACGAAACGGGTAACATCCAGGCTGTCATGGATGGAGATCTGGACGGATTTATCAACGCTTATTTGAAAATGACATCTGAAAAATAAATTCGAAAACAAGAAAAGGAGAAACACCATGAAAAAATTCATTCTTTCCATGGCGGGTGCTGCGACCTTCCTCGCTTCCGCCGCAATTCTGATCGATTACGGTCATCGCAAGTCCAAAAATGCACTTGCTTCCCCCGCAGAGCTGACCGCGGGTCTGATCGGTGCAGTTGCAGGCTTTGGTCTTGCTGTTCTTGCAGAGATCAACCTCCCCAAGAAAAAGCTGATCGGAGACCTCGACCTTGAGGATATGCTTGACGAAGAAGATATCGCTTTGATGAATGAGAATATCTCGGAGGTTCTCGGCGCATCCGCTGAACAAACCGCAAAGCCTGAGGCTCTGCGTAAGATTGAGCTTGACGAAGAGGCTTCGATCGAGGACTTTATCTAATTTATCTAAAAAGCAACGGGGAGTCAAATGCGTTTCGCATTTGACTCCCCGTTGCTTTGATTGATTGGATGATCTGACAGTAGCTGTTCGGAGTTCAGGCATATGTCAAAACAAGTTCCATTGGTGAAAACATTCCTCTCACTTTTTATAAAGGGATGGAATTTCCTTTTCGATCACATCACGCAGGAGCTTGATCTTCCACTCCAGATGCGCCGCGTCGCACATGTACTCCATGCTCGGCTCATACCCCAGCCGCGAGTCAAATTCAACCAGCGGAATGGTGGCTTTCGCGTTTTCAAGCTCACGCAGGCAAATCGCGCTCAGCTCGTCCAACATACGGTTGTTTTCTTCTGCCGTTACACCGTCAAAGCTTCTCTTCAGCTTAAAGAACTCCCTGATGTTAACGGCTGTTTCTGCCGTATTTGCCATAAATTTCGCAACACCCCAGATCCGCAGAGCGTTCTCGCGCTTTCTTTCGGGGATCTTATCGATCACGTCACGTACGATCTTACAGCCTTCATTGAACAAATCTCTTGCTTGTCTGAGATTTTGGGATTCATAATCGAATTTTTTTCGATCCTCATCGGTGTCAATGATACCTTTCCACCATTCGCCACGGAGTGTGCTGAAGGTGTAAACGGGATAGCAGATCCTGTTTCCGCCAAAGTGCGCATAGGGAACAGTCGGAATTTCCACGTCGGTGTTTTGAAACAAAATGAAAGGATAGGCAGGACCCATACGGCAGGGACCGTACTGATCGTGGTTGGTGGGGATCATGTGCCCGATCGCGTCGCTCCACAGCTTCATCGCATGGCAAACCTCATCAACATGTTCTACCGCGAAATCGCGCGCAACAATGCGTTTGAGCGTATCCTCCAGATCAACTCTCGGATAATGGAATGCCCACTTTGCAAGATCGGAGATAAAGGACGGCGAAAAGCCAAAGTGGTGGCTATCCATCGTGCCCGAAAGATTCAGATTTTCGTGCGCGTCGATCATCCCCTCATAGCGTTCCATCCAACGGTAAGGCGCAGGCTCGTAAGGAACGACACCAACGTCCCACGTCAATCCTCCCGTATTTGTCATGGAATAGAAGCGCAGACCGTTTTCCTTTGCAAACTGGCCCTCGGTGGTAAAGTAGGTGCCGGGACCCGGAAAATAAAGATTGTAATCTGCCAATCGCAACGAAAAACCGTCGCGTTCCAGCGTTGTTCCCTGTTCAAAGGTTGCCTGCAAGGTAATGTCCTTGGGAAGTGTGTCGACTAACGCCTTACGCGCCTCTGCATCGGCACGGCTCCAGTTGTAAGACCAAAAAACAATATCGCAATCCGGCTGACGTTTGCGGATGATCCCCGTGATCATTTCCATCAGATCCTTGTAATCATAACAAGGATACCAACCGGGGTGCGGCTTATCGTTTACGACAAGCGGCTTTCCATCCTTGCCGATGTTATCAAGGCGGCGGATGCCCTTGGAGTGCGTGTCCTTGGACGGGAATTCGCAAGATTCTCCGACAAAAACGATGCCCTTAAAGCCGGGACATCTGTCAAAGAAGTTACCATACAGGTTTTCGTAAAATTCCTCCGCACCCTCATCATCGGGGTGCATTTTGTTTGCGAGATAGCTGTAGGCATAGACGTCAATACCGTATTGCGTGGCACGATGGCACAAATCGTTAAAATCGTGATATCCGTGCGGTGTAATGTCAACGTCTTTAATAAATACGAGGATTGATGAAATGCCCGAATGCGCGATGTTGAGCAGATGCTCCGTGGGATACATGTCAAGCCCATAGCCCGAATGTACCATTCTCGGATTGAAGAGCGAGGTTCTGATAGTATCGCATCTTTCGGCAAACGGACCTTCGTACAGATTCATCACATCTTCCAAAAAATATCCCGCCTGCGCCGCCATTTTGTCATTCGTACCGCAGAGAACGATTTCGTTTTCCGTGACTGCAAAACGATAGGAATGCTCCTTGATGGAGGGATCGATACCGTACGTGATTCTCTTTTGCGTTCCGTTCCACTCGCTCTCGCGGATTACTTTAAGAGAAACTCCCATCGAAACGAAAAAATAATCCTCGAGGTCGCGTGTCGCATTGCGAAGCACGATACCGGCAGAATCGGGTACGGTAATGCACCAATCCGACGTGACCTCAACATACCCTTGAGGACATTTTTTGGTATAATCGCGTCTGTCGTCGCGGTGTACGATCGAATAGCGCTTTCTGAACTCGTAATTGATCTCTTTCATTGCTTTGATCCTTTCTAAGTGTTCGGCTTACGCCATGGTTTCCAACATTTTCAAGGTGACTTCATATTGGCAAGGCAGACCTTGGCGGAAATTGCAAAATTCCTTTAACATGTACTCTGCCATGCGGTATTTTTCAAATCCGCAGCTTCCCGCGATATGAGGAGTAAGAATACAATTTTCCAAATCGTAAAAAGGAGAATCCTGAAGAGGCGGCTCGGGATCGGTGACGTCAAGAACAGCGACCAGATCCGAACGCTTACGCAGTACGTCGATCAGATCCGCCTCAACCACCTGCGCGCCCCGACCCGTGTTGAGAAAGGTCGCATAGGGGCGCATTGCCTCAAAGTGCGTTCGATTGAGCATTCCTTGCGTTTGTGCGTTGTTGGCAAGATGGTTGGAGACCACGTGACAGGCAGAAAACAGTTCTAAAAGGTCAACCTTTTTCACACCAAGCTCCATCGCTTTTTCGTCGGAAAGGAATGGATCAAAGACCAAAACGTCCATGTGATATGCTTTGAGCATCTGAATGACCAATCTGCCGATCATACCCGCACCGATAATACCGATTTTCACATCATAGTTGCCGGGATAGTTGTCAACAAAAAATTGTCTTGCTTCGCCGTAACGACGGTCTTTGACCATGGGAGCCGAAAGATAGTACCCTTTATTTGCAAGGATGATCTGCGCCACGGTGTATTCCGCAACGGGAACCGCGTTTGCTGCCCATGCCGAAAAGACCTTGACACCGCAATTCAAAAACGGTCTTGCGAAAAACTGCACCGTTCCCGCGGCATAAAAAACAGCTTTCAAGGACGGGAGATACTTGCGAATTTCCTCTTCGGTCAGGGGTTCCAGCTCCCACGTGGAAAAGATGTATTCCACCTCGGCAAATTTTCCATCAGAGGACAGAATATCCGCCTTGGAATAAACGGTTGTATCCATATCACTCACCCGACACAATTCGTCAATGACACTTTGCGGATACACCTCATCGATTTTTGCGGCGTAGCGGTTATAGAATATGGTTTTCATAAAAATGCTCCTCCGACCGTGTTACGTCATTGCACAGGTCACGCGGCTGTAAATGTGGTTATATCCCGCTCCCATAAAGTGCTGCATTCTGGTATGGTAAGGATGTGAAAACTTCTTTTTGAAATAATCGCTTTCAACGGCATCCACATCTCCCCAGACACGCACGATTCCCTGATCGTGGTAAAAGACCATCAACTGTTCGCCCGGATGATCAATGATCTTACCCGAGCGTACCTGTTCCGCAGTA
>JAZQXI010000107.1:0-17200 GCA_045632805.1 Eubacteriales bacterium
GCTTAAGATATCTTGCTCACGCGAAGCGTGAACAGGGGAAAATCTTCCCGTAAGGGAAGTTTTCTGCTCGGCGTTAGCCGAGTATGTCGCTTTGGTTCGAGTCCGGCAGGGGGAGCCAAAGCAAAAAGGAACGCATTCGCGGTGCCTTTTGCTTTGGCTCTTCTTTGTTGTACCTGAGCTTAAGATATCTTGCTCACGCGAAGCGTGAACAGGGGAAAATCTTCCCGCAAGGGAAGTTTTCTGCTCGGCGTTAGCCGAGTATGTCGCTTTGGTTCGAGTCCGGCAAGGTGACCGCATCAGCGGTCTGTTTTTTGTTCGCTCTTTTTCCCCGCTGAACCCGAACACATCGTCCCCCTGCGCGCCTTTGGCGCGTACAGGGGCAACGTTTACGGTTCCGCTTGCGGAATGCCCACGTTGAGTGGGCAAGTAAACTTGCTGCCGAGCGCTTTGTGAGCGAGGTATGTCGCTTGGTTCGACGTCCAAAAACGCGCGGGCGCGTTCGGGGAGCCAACAAGGAAACATCCCACCAATCGATGGTCTGCTTTTTATTGCCTTTCCTTTTCTCATGGCTTAATGGTTGACAACGCTTCCTGTTTTTGTTATAATATATTGATAGAAAAGGTTGGTGAATAGAATCATGATAACAGCCATTGACACGCATTGCCACATACATTACGGTGCAAAAGAAAATTTGGTTTATAACTCCCTTTCTAATCTCATGCAGGAAGGTGATTTTTATAGCGCTTATCCTGATGTATTACAGCGAATCAGTGAATATGCTTCTATCACAAAGGTGCTTGCCTCTCCGTTCGACGGTGTTTTTGATCGTCTGCGAGTAGAGCAGGCGAATGAAGACATGGCGAAAATAGTTGCCATCAATGATTTTTTATATCAATGGGTCGTTGTGGATCCCCGAAATGACAACACTTTCGCACAAGCGGAAAGAATGTTGAAAAATGAAAAATGCGTAGGAATCAAATTGCATCCTGTTTGTCATAATTATTCCCTGGAGGAATATGGAGATAAAATCTTTTCTTTTACGGATGCGCATGCTACCGTTGTGCAGATCCATCCCGAAAAAGAAAAAGGGGCGGCTGCGATTATACCATTCGCCAACCAATACACGAAAACAAGGTTTATTATGGCGCACTTGGGAGGCGAGGCGCATATTGAGGCGGTAAAAAAATCCAAGTATGGCAATGTCTATGTAGATACCTCGGGAATGGCAAGCTTGAAGAATATGTTGATAGAATATGCGGTTTCGCAGATTGGCTCGGAAAGGATTCTGTTCGGTACGGATACTTACTCGGCGGCTTCCCAAAGAGGAAGAATCGAGTTTTCAATGATTAGCAAGCGGGATAAAGAAAATATTTTATTTAACAACGCAAAAGAGTTGTTTGATCTGTCGAATGAAACTATAAGATTTTAATATTTCATTTGATCTTGGAATCTTTGATTGAAAATGGACTAAGGGATGTGGCAGATGTAAGATACCGCAAGCAAGTTATGTTAAAAAAAGGGGAATAGAAAAATGTATAAATTTAGATATTATGCTGTAGGGCACTCCTACTTAAAGCACGGTCCTTTCGATGGTTGGCAGACCAATGGATTTTGGGGGATGGCGGCAAGTGCACCCGAGTACGACTATTTTCATAAATTTCAAGAGGGGTTAAAGAATGCCTTCGATTGTCGGATTGAAGCGATTGCGGAAAATCATGCTGCATATGAACGTCTTTGTACAGAGGATGCAACGGAAGAGAAATACACCTCATCGGAGGGATACGCTCATATGCGAGAAGTGCTTGAAGAGTTCAAGCCCAACATCATAACGCTTTTTATAGGTGGCGGAAATACCCCGGCTAATGATGACGTCTCTCTGACTCGCTTTTACGAGGTGCTATATAAGCTCGTTGCATACTGTAAGTGTCCTGAGGCGGTGGTGTTCTGCACGGCTCATTCTGCCAATGTTTACAGGCTGTTAAAGCCGATTGCTGAAAAATATGGCTTTATCTGCGTTGATACTTCTTTCATTCACCAAATAGAAGGGCGCGAGAACATCTATTATGCGTTCCGTGAGTATCCCGAATATGATGAGAGAGTCGCTCTGGGAGCGGTGGAGTTTCGCACTCACCCCAATGACAGAGGACACGCAGCCATTGCGGATGCCTTTTTGAGTGCTATACAAAATGCTCTTGAGAAAATTCCGGAGGATATTTTTGCAAAGGAATGTTCTTACAAGAAATACGATGACTTACATATTCCTGCAAAACTTCAGATCAGGACCGTGCCGCAAATGAACGTCTCCTATTTTGGCTTTAATACAAGACAGATGGGGGAGCTTGTCGTCTTTGGCTCAGCGCCGGGAACCGGGGCATCACTCGCGGCAGATAACTTTCGTGTATCGGAGACATGTAAAAAGTTTTACACGGAGATGCTGATCGATGGTGCATCAGAGAGTGACGTGTTAAAGGTAAGTTTAGTGGGAACGTTAGGCGAGGCAGAGTTCGATTTGCCTATTGTTTCAGATATGCACACATATGAGATTGATGTGCCGAGTGGCTACGGTGAGATACGAGCTTTGCGCCTTGTACCGAGCGCGAAGGAATGTGTTGTGAGTATCAGACAGATCGGATTTAAGGAGTAAAGTACAATCGGCTGAGATAATGACTCCGGACTATACGGGCATAGAATGCTTTGTTAAGTTGTTATGTTATCCTGTAATGACAAATTTCCCCGAGGCGATTGCCTCGGGGTTTCTGTTTGGCTTCCTTTTCAGAATGTCACCTAAAGATATTTTCGGAACTCCTTATATGAGTCCTTTTACGTATTGATGTGGTGTTGTTCCGTAGTGACGCTTGAATGCGCGGATCAATCCGCTACTATCCGAAAATCCGCATTGCTCGGCAGCGGATTCGATTGTTTCTCCCGCACTTATGGCTTGGAGCGCGTTTTTTAATCGACATCTGCAAAGATACTCCCCGAGTGTACTTCTTGTGTAAGTCTTGAACGTAGTCATCAGGGTGGTTCTTCCAATGTGCAGTTTTTTTGCCAGTACTGAAAAATTGATCTTTTCAAAGAAATGATTTTCCAGATATGTAAGTGCTTCAAAGACATAAGAAGGTGGAGAAGTGGTATTTGTTGAATCCTGATCGGTCAGTTTGGAAATTTGCAATAGAAAATAATATACTAAGAGTCGCTGTCCAAGGAGTGTTTCCTCCTGCTCGATTTGATGGATGAGCGCCTTGAAATCATTCGTTTGACGCTTTGATAGCGTGATAACTGTTCCGTTTTTCCCAAAAACGGTACTAAGCTGTTTCCATTCGGGAAAGATATTGGCGCAAAAGTGCTCGGTGAAGACCAGATAGAGTCGACTGTATAGCGTATCGGGACTGCAGGAAATATAGTGTGGGGTGTTGGGGCGGGTGAGGACAATGCGATTTTCGCAGCCTTCCCAAAAGCGATCCTTCAAAAGAATTTTGACGTTCCCGGAGAGGATCAGATTGATCTCATAAAAATGATGCGTATGGTAGTCGGTCACAGAGGTGGAAAATCCCTCGCGACGGTCCACGTGGAGCGTGTTCCATACGCTCCCATATCCGTAATCGTATAATTGCTTATCTTCCATAAAACGCCTCCTTTTTCGTATTATACCACGATGTTGAATGGAAATCAATAATACGGTGGATTTTTTGCCGAATAAAATTGTTTTTTTGAACGCAAAGCCTGTTTTTTGAAACGCTCTTCCATTGACTTTTGCAACCGCGCGGATTATAATGAGCAAAAAGAGAACGGAGGACGGTTTATGGGAACGATCAGATACAGCGTAGAGCGCTTGAAGCGCTTTTGTCAGGATGCATTTATGAGGTTTGGATTTTCGGAGGCGGATGCCGAACAGATTACGGATGTATTGCTGTTGGCGGATCTTTACGGAATCAAATCGCACGGGACACAGCGATTGGTACGCTACCACAAGGCAATCGAAAACGGCAGTATTATGATCGACACTTGCCCCGAGATCCTGCTGGAAACGCCCGTTTCGGCAGTGATCGACGGACATGCGGGGATGGGACAATTGATCTCCACATTTGCGATGAAAAAGGCAATTGAAAAAGCTAAACGTGTGGGAATGGCGTTTGTGACCGTACGGAATTCCAATCACTTTGGGATTGCGGGGTATTACGCGAAAATGGCGTGTGATGCAGGATTGATCGGGATTTGCACCACGAATTCCGAATCGATCATGGTACATACCAATTCCGCACAAGCACTGCTGGGCTCCAATCCCATCGCCTTTGCGATGCCTGCTGAGCCGTATCCGTTCTGGTTCGATGCGGCAACCACGGTCGTTCCAAAAGGAAAGCTTGAGGTTTATCACAAGGCGGGAGAAGAATTGTGTGACGGTTGGGCGGTAGATGGTGACGGCAAGGTATGCCGTGATGCGGAGCGCGTTTTAGAATGCATCGATGGAAAGAAAAAGGCCGGGGGGATTCTACCCGTTGGCGGAGTCAGTGAGGCGAGCGGAGGTCATAAAGGGTATGGATTTGGAATGATCGCTGAGCTTTTGTGTGCCATCACCTCAGGAGGTGCAACCTCGAACCATCACGTTCGCGCCAAAGGTCAGGGGGCGGGAACCTGCCACGCCTTTATTGTTATGGATCCGCATATCTTTGGAGACCCGAATTCCATCAAGGCGCATCTATCTTCTTTTTTGCAGGAATTGCGAGACGCCAAGCGTGCTAACGAAGAGATTCCAATCTACACACACGGTGAAAAGGAGCAACTGGCGTACGAGCGAAATTTACGAGATGGGATCGATGTAGATATCAGTACGGTTGCCGAAATGATGAATATCTGCACGTATCTCGGGATGGAAAGCACTGCCTATCTCGGCGAGGTGGACGTATCAGAAGCTAAAAAAGGAACTTACGAACGGCCGTACCGATAAGCGTGAGCGGTTGAAAAAGGAGTGTGTAAGATGAAAGAATTTCATATTTGTGACTATGGTGCCAAGGTCTGCGATGCCCTTCAGACAAACTGTATTCAAGCTACCATTGACGCATGCTTTTTGGCGGGCGGCGGACGGGTGGTAATTCCCTGCGGCGTTTTTTTGACAGGTGGTTTGCGGATCCGTTCGGGCGTTGAGCTTTATTTGCAAAGCGGCGCGATCTTAAAGGGAAGCCGTGATTGGAGAGACTATTTTGGCTTTTTGGAGGATCGTCTGGAGCCTGTAGAGATGCAGGAAATGCCGGACGGCGTTGATTCCTCCGCATGGCCGACGAGCCGCTGGTGCAACGGATTGATCCGCGCGTTTGATGCCTATGATTTTGCTGTGATCGGTGAGCGCGGGTCCTATATCGATGGCGTGAATTGCTATGATCCTATGGGTGAACAGGGATTTCGCGGACCTCACGGTATGAGCTTTTGGCGCTGTCGGGGAATCCGCTTGGAGGGCTATACTTTTCTTGATAGTGCCAATTGGTGTCACGCCATTTTTCAGAGCCAAGATATTACGGTGCGCGGTGTCACGGTGCTTGGCGGACACGATGGGGTAGACATTCGCACCTGCGACGACGTTTTGATCGAGCATTGCCGATTTGAGACAGGGGATGATCCCATTGCGGGCTTTGATAACCATAACGTGATTGTACGCGATTGCGTACTGAATACGGGATGTCACGCTTTGCGTCTGGGTGGAAACAATCTTTTGATTGAAAACTGCACATCGGGAGACTCGGGATGGGGACACCGCCGTGGGCTTTCGGACGAGGCAAAGCGAAACGGTTGGGGAAGTGATGCGGGGTGTCGGCATACGTTACAGGCGCCATTCAATTATTATTGCGATCACCGCGCAATCATCCGCCGCGCGGCAGAAAATATTACCCTGCGGAATTGCACGTTTTCCAATTGCCGCGAATTGATTCGCGTAGAATACGATGGACGGCATCAATGGTGCTGTAACCGTCCCTTACGGCAGATCCTTTACGAAAACTGTACGGTGGAGGGCTTGAGCCAACCGGGAATGATCTGGTCGGATGAAGACGAACGGATTACATGCCACTTCAAAAACGTGCGAATTGTGTGTCAGGCGGGATGTGAGCATCTTCCGCTGATCGTTGCGGGAAATTTTGAACGACTCATTTTTGTTTTGACGACGTCGCTTTTCTCTTGCTTTGTGGATAAAAGTGTGCTATACTATACCTAACAAGACCCTGCATAACGGATCGGAGGAGAAAGAATGAAAATTGAAAAAATCGATCATGGGCTTTTTCGGCTTCTGATCCCGTTTGAGGAAGAGATTACAACCACGGTATACGCGGTTAAAACCGATGGGGATGTATATTTGATCGACTCCGCAACGTACGCAGAGGATGTTGATCGATGGATCTTGCCCGCTTTGCAAGCACTTGGAATCGGTTTGGAGCGTGTACGTGCCTTGCTTTTGACGCATGATCACTCCGATCATGCAGGAGGTGCCGAAAGGCTCTTGGAATGCTTGCCCAATGCGGCTTTGCGCGCGTCTTTCTACGTAAAATCTCCCCGATTTTCAATGCTTTCGGACGGAGAACTTCTCACAAAGGAGCTGCAAGCGCTCATGCTTCCGGGGCATACCGAAAACAGCATGGCGTTTCTGCATATCCCGACCAAAACTCTGCTTTCGGGAGATTGTCTACAGCTAAAAGGCATTGGTAAATACCGTAACGGCGTTTCATCTCCCGATTTGTACCGTCAATCTCTCAAGCGCCTGAAAGAAATGGATCTTGCTCGCATCGTCGCGGCGCACGAATACGACCCGTTGGGAAGTGTGGCAGAGGGGAAAGAGGCGGTTACAGCTTATCTTAACGCCTGCCTTGAAGCTTTGGAAAAATGAGAAGCAAAAACGGGTTTCTTTTGCTTTCATCACTTGAAATCCGATTTTATCTGTGATATAATAAACACGAAAATAATAGGAGCGTACTAAAGAACAAATGCGGTACAAGCGAAAGGAGCATTATGCAAACCATTATTCGTTCTGTAGATAAGCACAGAGACTTGATTCTTGGCGCCGAGCGCTATATCTGGGCAAACCCGGAGACGGGATATAAGGAATTCAAAACATCGCAATATATGGAAGAGCAGTTCGAGGCACTTGGATATGAGCTGGTCAAGCCCGAGGGATTGACGGGATTTTGCACGCAGATCGATACGGGGAGAGAGGGACCGACACTTTTGATCCTCGGTGAACTCGATTCCATCATCTGTCCGACGCACAAGGAAGCCAATCCCGAAACGGGCGCGGTGCATTCCTGCGGCCATAACATCCAGTGCGCAGCACTCTTGGGTGTTGCCGCGGCTCTCAGGGAGCCGGGAATGCTGGACGGGCTTTCGGGTAAGATCCGACTTTGTGCGGTTCCTGCGGAGGAGCTGCTTGAGATCGAATATCGTTCGGAGTTAAAGGCGAGCGGGAAGATCAAATATTTCGGCGGTAAAAGCGAATTTTTGTCTCGCGGACTGTTTGACGGTGTGGATCTTGCATTCATGGTACACGCAACCACCGACTGTTTCTCGGTGCGCGGAGGTTCGATCGGCTGTATTGCCAAAAAGATCATTTATCGAGGCAAGGCGGCACATGCGGGCGGCGCTCCGTGGGACGGTTGCAACGCGCTGTATGCCGCTACCTGCGGACTTAACGCGATCAACGCGATCCGCGAGACCTTTCAGGATTCCAACTTGATCCGCGTGCATCCCATCGTTACGCACGGCGGTGACATGGTCAACGCGATCCCCGAGACGGTTTCGATGGAGAGCTACGTGCGCGGGCGTACCTTTGATGCCATTGTGGATGCCAACAAACGTGTTAATCGTGCGCTTACGGGTGCGGCTCTTTCTCTTGGCGCAAACGTAGAGATCGTGGACATTCCCGGATACGCTCCCTTGGAGAACGACAAAACGATGCTTCACTTGGCAGAGGAGGCATTCCGTATGCTCGACACGACCTCTCCCTTTGGCTATACCGAGCAGCTTGACACGGGAAGCACGGATATCGGAGATCTTTCCCGCGTGATGCCCGTTTTGCATGCCTTTGCGCCGGGAGCTACGGGAAAGCCGCACGGAAACGACTACGTGATCACCGATCCCGAGTCTGCCTGCGTGAAAAACGCAAAATGGCAGCTGACGATGGTCAAGCTCTTGCTTGGCAACGGTGCCGAGCGTGCCAAGGCGATCGTGGATGCGTATGAACCCCAATTTGCCACCAAGGAGGAATATCTTTCCTATGTGGATGCGCTGAACCGATCGGGCGAGCGTATCTTCTATCACGAGGACGGAAGCGCAACCGTTCAGCTTTGACCGCTCATTATTCAAAACGACACTTGCATGGATACGCAGGTGTCGTTTTTTGTATTATGCACAAAAAATACTTGAAAATCTAAAAGAATTATTGATAAGTTCACAAAAGTATGATATACTGATGATGGGGAAAGGATTGAAAACAGATTTCTCCAATACTGATGAAAGGGGAAGTGCTATGAAGATCCAATTGATCGGAGCTGCGCAGGAGGTAACGGGGAGTTGTACGCTTATCGAGCTTTCCGAGCGCTACTATCTGGTAGACTGCGGAATGGAGCAGGGGATCGACGTTTTTCAAAACGTACCCTTGCCCGTTTCGCCGAGCTGTATTGATGCGGTCTTTTTGACACACGCACATATCGACCACTCGGGCATGATCCCAAGGCTTTATAAGGACGGTTTTCGTGGGATTGTATATGCCACCGAGGAAACGTGTAAGCTCTCCGAAATCATGCTAAAGGATAGTGCCCACATCCAGATGACCGAGGTGGAGTGGAAGAATCGAAAAGCGGAACGCGCGGGTGACGACGGTTTTACGCCCACGTATACTTTAGAGGATGCGCTGGGGGCAATCAAGCTTTTCCGCGGTGTTTCGTATGATACACGCTTTACTGTGGCTGCAGGGCTTGACATCCGCTTTACGGATATCGGGCATCTTTTAGGCTCTGCCGCCATTGAACTCTGGCTTCGAGAGGGGGAGCATGAACGCAAGATCGTGTTCAGCGGGGATGTGGGAAATATCGATCAGCCTATTATCAAAGATCCTTCGCGGATACGGGAGACCGACTATCTCGTTCTGGAATCCACTTATGGTGGCAGAAGTCATGAACGGCACACCGACATTGTAAAGGTATTGGCGGATTGGATCGGGCAAACGCTGTCACGAGGCGGAAACGTCGTCATTCCGTCTTTTGCCGTCGGAAGGACGCAGGAGTTGCTTTATGCAATCCGTGAGATCAAGCAAAAACAGTTGATCGATCCGATCGATTTTCCCGTTTACGTTGACAGCCCTTTGGCGATTGAAGCGACCGAAATTTTTTCTCGGTGTGACCCGAATTGCTTCGATGTGGATACGAGACAGCTTTTGGAGCAGGGGATCGATCCCCTCCGCTTTCCAAATCTGCGGCTTGCGGTTACGGTTGAGGATTCCAAGCAGATCAACGAGTCACTTGACCCCAAAGTCATCATTTCTGCCAGCGGGATGTGCGAGGCAGGGCGCATCCGCCATCATCTGAAGCATAATCTTTGGCGTGCGCAAAATTTGATTTTGTTTGTCGGATATCAGGCAGAGGGGACGCTTGGGCGAATGCTTTTGGAAGGTGTTGACACCGTGCGTTTGTTTGGTGAGGAGATCGCGGTCAGGGCAGAGATCCGAAGCTTGAAAGGGACCAGCGGTCACGCCGACCATGAAGGTTTGCTTTCATGGGTGGCCGGATTCGAGAAAAAGCCGCGAACGGTCTTTCTCAACCACGGAACCGAGGAGTCGATCGCTGCATTGGCAGATGCTCTGCGCGAACGCGGGTATGCTGTAGAGACCCCCTACAGCGGAACCGAGTATGATCTTGTACGTGGAATTATGACGGCATATACCGAGCGCCGTCGTTTGACTGCGGCAGACATTGCCAAGGTGAAATCACGAAAGAGCAACGTATATGCAAATTTGGTTTCGCAGGCAGAGGCGCTTTTGGCGCTTGCCAAGCGGTGCGAGAGCCGTCCAAACAAGGAAAATGCAAAATTTGCCGCACAGATTCGCTCCATGATCGATAAGTGGGAGTGATAACGCAAAAAAAGAATCTCCGCGTGCTGATGCATCGGAGATTCTTTTTGGAGCTTGAGTGCTCAAAAAATCACAAAACGGTTCTTTTCGCAATCGATGATGCCTTCCTTTTTCATTTTTCCAATTTCGGCAGAAAGTCCGCTGCGATCCACCTCTAAATAATCCGCAAGCTCTTGGCGGTCAAAAGGAATCACAAAGCGGTTGCTGTTAGCCTTTTTTGCCTGCAGGGAAAGGTAGGTCATCAACTTTTCACGCGTGCTTCGTTTGGAGGTGATCTCGATTTTTTGGTGGAAGAGAATGGTCTTGGATGCCAGGTCTCTCATCAAATTAAAGATCATCTTTTGGTGAAAAGCGCAATTGTTGGAGCAGGTGTGCAGGATATGTCTACAATCGATAAACATGATGTCGCATGCCTCGTTTGCAATGACGTTGACGGGAAAGGTTGGAATCTCCGCGCAGGCAAACGCCTCGGCAAAGACCTCGGAGGTGTTGATCTCGGAGAGGATACTGCGGTTTCCGTAATAGTCAAGACGCGTGATCTGCGCCGAACCTGAAAGCATAATGCCAAGCTGACGGGCAGGTGAGCCTTCTGCAAAGATGGTGTATTTTTTATCAAAATGCTCGATCTTGGCGCCAAGACAATGGAGCATCGTTAAAAGATCTTGCTCCGCGATCCCTTCAAAAAGAGGACATTTTTTCAAAATTTCCAGATGTTTTTTCAAAATTTTCTCCTTTTCGTTGAAAATTCAACATACTTTTCGATGATATTATACTATAATAGAGTCAGAAAATCAAGAGGGGAGAACAAAAATGCTTCGAAAGATCATTCATATTGACGAAGAAAAATGTAACGGCTGCGGCGCATGCGCGGCAGCATGTCACGAGGGCGCCATTGAAATGATCAATGGAAAGGCAAAGCTTACGCGTGAGGATTATTGCGACGGACTTGGCGATTGCCTTCCGGCATGCCCCACCAACGCCATCCGCTTTGAGATGCGCGAGGCGCCCGCATATAACGAGCAAGCGGTGCTTCGCTCCAAGCGAGAAAAGGCAGAGAAAAAGGGAAAATCGCTCCCTTGCGGTTGCCCAGGAACCTTTTCCAAAACCCTTCAGCGTGATGAGAACACCTCGTATAAGCCTGCATCCCAGACGGTTACGAGCCGATTGATGCAATGGCCCTGTCAGATCAAGCTGGTTCCCGTCAACGCGCCGTACTTTGATAACGCCAATCTGCTCATCGCGGCGGATTGCACGGCATACGCATACGGAAATTTCCACAATGAGTTTATCCGTAATCATATTACTTTAATCGGCTGTCCCAAGCTTGACGAAGGGGACTATGCCGAAAAGCTAACCGAAATCTTAACACGTAATCAGATCAAAAGCATTAAGGTCGTCCGCATGGAGGTACCTTGCTGCGGAGGGATCGAAAACGCCGTCAAGCGCGCTTTACAGGCTTGCGGTAAGCTGATCCCGTGGCAGGTGATCACCATCTCCACGGACGGAAAAATAATCGAAGAATAACCGGTACGGAGGAAAAACGAAAATGTTTATCACAAACGACATCAAATACATCGGCGTCAACGACCACAAGGTGGATCTGTTTGAGGGGCAGTATCGCGTTCCAAACGGAATGGCGTACAACTCTTACGTGATCATGGATGATAAAATTGCTGTGATGGACACCGTGGACGCAAACTTTACGCACGAGTGGTTGGACAATCTTCAAAGCACGTTGGGAGGCAGAAAACCCGACTATCTCATCGTTCAGCACATGGAGCCGGATCACTCCGCCAATATCCTCAATTTTATCAAGGCGTATCCCGATGTACAGGTCGTAGCATCCGCTAAGGCATTTGCGATGATGAAAAACTTTTTCGGAACGGATTTTTCGGAGCGGCAGATCGTTGTCGGAGAGGGGAGCACGCTCTCCCTTGGCAAGCATCAGCTCACCTTTGTCACCGCTCCCATGGTGCATTGGCCCGAGGTCATCGTTACGTATGACAGCACCGATAAGGTCCTGTTTTCGGCGGACGGCTTTGGCAAATTTGGCGCTTTGGATGCAAAGGAAGCGTGGGCGGATGAAGCAAGACGCTATTACATCGGCATTGTCGGAAAGTACGGAGCACAAGTGCAGGCGCTCCTCAAAAAGGCAGCAGGGCTGGATATCTCCATCATTTGCCCCTTGCACGGTCCCGTTTTGACCGAAAATCTCGGCTACTATCTCGGACTCTACAACACCTGGTCGAGCTATGAACCCGAGGAGGAGGGCATCGTTATTGCCTATACCTCGGTGTACGGAAACACCAAAAAAGCAGTCCTGAAGTTTGCGGATGCATTGAGTGCCAACGGTTGCCCGCGTGTCGTCATACACGATCTGGCGCGAACCGATATGGCACAGGCTGTGGCAGATGCCTTCCGCTACAGCAAGCTGGTCTTGGCAACCACCACTTATAACGCAGATATTTTCCCCTTTATGCGGGAATTCATCGATCATCTCACCGAGCGAAATTTCAGCAACCGTACCGTTGCTCTGATCGAAAACGGAAGCTGGGCGCCTATGGCGGCTAAGGTGATGAAAGGCATGTTTGAAAAGAGTCGCGGACTGACCTTTACCGATACTACTGTAAGGATCCAATCCGCGCTGAACGCAGAGAGCCAGGCACAGTTGGACGATTTGGTCGCGGAGCTTTGCCGTGAGTATCTTGCACAGCAGGACGCAACCGCTAACAAGAACGATCTGAGCGCGCTGTTCAATATTGGCTACGGTCTTTACGTGGTCACATCCAACGATGGCAAAAAGGATAACGGACTCATCGTCAACACCGTAACGCAGGTCACCAACACCCCAAACCGAATCGCGGTGACCATCAATAAAGAGAACTATTCGCACCACATCATTAAACAAACAGGGAAGATGAACGTCAATTGCCTCACGGTGGACGCTCCCTTTAAGGTGTTCGAGGTCTTTGGCTTTACCAGCGGGCGAAACGTTGATAAGTTTGCCGACTGTACGCCCCTGCGTTCGGATAACGGGCTGGTATTCCTTCCTCGTTATATCAACTCCTTCCTTTCTCTCAAGGTGGAACAGTATATCGACATGGATACACACGGGATGTTCATCTGCTCGGTCACCGAGGCGCGCGTGCTTTCGGATCGCGAATCCATGACGTATGCATATTATTACGATCACGTCAAGCCCGCTCCAGAGACCGAAGGGAAGAGCGGCTATGTCTGCAAAGTTTGCGGCTACGTATATGAGGGAGACGATCTCCCCGATGACTTCGTATGCCCCCTTTGCAAGCACGGAAGTGCGGATTTTGAGAAAATTCAATAACACACACATAAATTTATCAAAAAAGGAGAACTTACAATGTTGAACGAAAAAGTACACGCACTGCTCAATCAGCAGATCAATAAGGAATTCTACTCTGCATATCTCTACTTGGATTTTTCGAACTATTTCAAGGCAAAGGGACTTGACGGCTTTGCAAACTGGTACATGGTGCAGGCGCAGGAGGAGCGCGATCACGCAATGCTGTTCTACACCTACCTGCAAAACGAGAACATGCCCGTTACTCTTGACGCGATCGCAAAGCCCGATAAGGTTTTCGATTCTCACATGGCTGTGCTGGAGGCGGGGCTTGAGCATGAGAAATATGTGACGTCTCTGATCAACGACATCTACGGTGCGGCTTACGATGTCAGAGATTTCCGCACCATGCAGTTCTTGGATTGGTTCGTTAAGGAACAGGGTGAGGAAGAGACCAACGCCAATGATCTGATCTCCAAGATGGAGCTTTTCGGCTCCGACCCCAAGAGCCTGTATATGCTCAATCAGGAGCTTGCGGCAAGAGTTTACACGGCACCCTCGTTGGTTCTGTAATATAAAACAAAAATAAAAATATATGGAGGAAACAAACAATGAAAAAGTATGTATGTGATGTTTGCGGCTGGGAGTACGATGAGGCATTGGGTGATCCCGAGCATGGTATCGCACCCGGCACCCCCTTTGAGTCTCTCCCCGAAGATTTTGAGTGCCCGCTTTGCGGAGTTGGCAAGGATAGCTTCAGCGAAGCGTAATGGACGGATGGGGTATCTCAAATGATTGATTTGAGATACCCCGATTCCGCTTTTTGAGAAAGGAGCGTCATATGGAGCTTGTACTGTTGACAGCTTTGGGCGTTGGAGGTGCCACCGTCATCGGCGCCGCCATCGGCTTTGCATTCAAAAAAATATCGCACACCTTTTCGGATATCATCCTGTCCTTTGCGGCGGGGGTGATGTTGGCAGCGGCAGTGCTTGGGTTGATCCTGCCTTCCTTGGAATACGGGGGTACATACGGGCTTCCCATTGCCGTGGCGGGTATTTTTGCGGGGGCGTTGTGTCTGAATTTGATCGACCGTGTCGTACCGCACCTGCATAAGCTTGCGGGCGTCGATTCGGAAAAGCACCACAATTCCAACCTCAGCCGCGTGCTGCTGTTTGTCACAGCAATCGCGATCCATAATCTCCCCGAGGGAATTGCCGCGGGAGTCGGCTTTGGATCGGGGGACAATGCACAGGCGTTGATCATTGCGGGCGGCATCGCGCTCCAGAATATCCCCGAGGGGATGGTCATTATCGGTCCGATGTTAGCGGCGGGGATCAAGCCATCGCGTACCTTTGTCTTGGCGATGATCACGGGGCTTGTTGAGGTCGTTGGAACCTTGATCGGCTATTTTGCGGTCAGTATTTCGGCGGCGATTTTGCCGTTTGCACTGGCGTTTGCCGGGGGAACGATGCTTTACGTCATCAGCGACGAGATGATTCCCGAGACACACGCGCACGGACATGAAAGAGGCGCGACGTATGCGCTTTTGGTCGGCTTTTGCCTGATGCTGGCAACCGACGTTCTGTTAGGATAATCAAAAGAAAAGAGGCTTTCTCAAAACGACTCTTGAGACAGTCTCTTTTTTGCTTTCTTCTCTCCGCCTCTTGCAAAATGTAAAAAACTGTGATATAATGACCGTTATATGAACAAATGTGAGAGAGGAACGAAAGATGGATTCTTTTTTGTTTGCGCTGAACGCAATTTTGCCCATTGTTATCACGGTTACAATTGGCTATGTCCTGAAGCGCATCGGTTTTATGAACGATATCTTTGCCAAAATGGCAAATAAGCTGGTGTTTCGGATCTTGTTGCCCGTGATGCTGTTTTTGAACGTGTATAAGATCCAAAATATCGCCAATATGGATTTTGGCTACATCCTGTACGTGTTGGTTGCGCTGTTGGTCATTTTCGGCGTTTCGATTCCGCTGGTTTTGACCGTTTCCAAGCGCGCGGGGGCGCGCGGAGCGCTTTTGCAGGCGGTATTTCGCTCCAATTACGCGCTCATCGGCATTCCATTGGCGCAGTCCTTGGCAGGGGAGACGGGTGTTGCCGTTGCAACCTTGCTTTCTGCCGTTACCATTCCGCTGCTGAACATCCTTGCGGTCATCAGCTTGTCGGTGTTCCGTGAGAGCGGTGAGAAGCCAAGCGTCAAAAAGATTTTGCTTGAGATCGTCAAAAATCCGCTGATCATTGGTGTTGTTGCAGGTGTTGCGGCGCTCGGACTTCGTGCGCTGTTCGTGCAGTTTGACGTTTCGTTCCGCCTGTCCAACCTGACCCCCGTGTATTCGGTCATGAATCAGCTTTCCTCTATGGCAACGCCGCTGGCATTGATGGTACTGGGGGCGCAGTTTGAGTTTTCTGCTGTCAAATCCTTGCGAAAGGAGATCATTTTCGGCACGCTCATGCGTACCGTTGCAGTTCCGATCATCGGCATCGGAGGTGCGTTCCTATTTTTTCGCAATCAGTTCAGCGCCGCGCATTTCGGAGCGTTTATCGCGATGTTCGCAACGCCCGTAGCGGTCTCCAGTGTCCCGATGGCGCAGGAGATGGACGGAGACGCGATTTTGGCAGGACAGCTTGTGGTCTGGTCAACGCTCCTGTCTGCGTTTTCGGTCTTTTTGGCAAGCTTTTTACTGCGCTTGGCGGGTGTGTTTGTCGGTTGACCGTCCAAGCAAGCGTGCCACGGGCGGCAGCATGACCGCCACAGGAACGATGACGATTTGAAGAATGATCCCGGGGATGGATCCCGTAAAGGCGCCGGCGAGAAATGCGGCGAACGTGAACGGATTTCCGCTCATGCCAAAGCAGATTGCCATGGCGCATCCCCAAACCAGTCTCCCTGCAAGCATCGCGCCCAAGAGAGATATATAGACATAAGGCTTTTTCGAGGGGAGCAGACGGTACAAAAGTCCTGCGACTGCTCCATAGGTGGCAAGCTCAAATGCCATGCAGACCGCGGAAGGGAAGAGAAGCGGGACGCCAATCGTCAGGGAACGGAGCAAGGGCGCGATCGCGCCCACGGCAAGCCCCGAAATCCAACCGCAAAAGAAGCCGCAGAGTAGGACGGGAATATGCATAGGGCAGAGCATCGCACCAAATTGCGGGATCTGCCCTGTTACAAACGGCAAGACGTACGCAAGCGCCAGAAACAGCGCCGAGAGCGCCACCGTACGGATTTGATGAGGATGTTTCATGTGAGCCTCCGATCAATGAATCGAGTTTTTCTCTATTATAACACAAAAAAGCAAAAATCGGGAGAGATTTTTGCTTTTTATATTTGTAGAATTTTATAACAACTTACGTTTATTTGAAGATTATTAGATAGAGAATCATTGGCTCGAACCAAGGCTCACCCGCCGTAGGCGGCTTCGCCACTTGTGCGCGCGTATTGTGGGATCAAATTCTAAAGTTTTGTTTGCGCGCACGCAAGGTTTAAGCGACCTTGAATGGCACGCCAAAAGCCGCAGGCACCCAGTCGGGTGCTTTTTTATTGGCTCGAACCAAGGCTCACCCGCCGTAGGCGGCTTCGCCACTTGTGCGCGCGTATTATGAGATCAGATTCCAATGCATTATTTGCGCGCACGCAAGGTTTGAGCGACCTAATGGCACACCAAAAGCCGCAGGCACCCAATTGGGTTCTTTTTTATTGGCTCGAACCAAGGCTCACCCGCCGTAGGCGGCTTCGCCACTTGTGCGCGCGTATTGTGGGAACAAATTCTAAAGTT